>NZ_VOXW01000008.1:0-134787 GCF_013420555.1 Acinetobacter sp. Q85-2 | reverse complement strand
AGCATTACTCACCCGTCCGCCGCTAGGTCAGTTACCGAAGCAACCTTCCCCGCTCGACTTGCATGTGTTAAGCCTGCCGCCAGCGTTCAATCTGAGCCATGATCAAACTCTTCAGTTAAAATCATTTCGAGTTTTATAAGTAAAACTCTTAAACTTGGCTCATCAATTTTCTGACTTAAATTCGCTCAAATAAACTTCGAGTAATTTAAACCAATCAATTAATGAAAATATATTCGATTAATCAACCAGTAAAAATCCACACAAGTTGTTCTTCATAATCTCTTAATGATCTTCTCGATGCTTCGTCAGCATCAAGCTAGGTCGGCTATATTACTCTCTATTTTTAGAAAGTCAACATGCAATGTTGATTTTATTTCTAAACTTACCACCTAAACCAGAACTCAACCATTTTAGCTAAATCCTTGTTTATCAACAAGTTTTTATCAACATCACCGCCGATGGATGTGCATTATAGAGCAAATAAAACCTGACGCAACCCCTATTTTTAATTATTTTGGGAAATACGACACAACTGTTTATTTATTCAACAAAAATACACTTATTTTTCTTTTTTCACTAAAAATGGGACCGGATTGGCCAAATGATCACCTAATTTTTCTGCCTGATTTTTTTCCTGCCATTTTAAGGCGCGACAATCAATATATTCACAATAGCCGCCTTCGCCCTGTTCTTCGACATCATTTATTTTGACCTGATAATGAAAACTGCCGACATAACCTGCAGCCAAGCCAAATTTAAAATCCCCGCGGCTTTGTGCCTGAATATGGATACGCGTGCCATCTGCACCGCTGTAACACCATTCAAATTCACGCGGCAGATACATGCTTTGCCGGTTTGGAGTCATCACCGCCGGATAAACCCGGTGTACTTTAAAATATACGCCTTCATCAAATAGCCGGCTTTGACCGCTGCTCAGGTCACGCAAATACATCCGCGACTGCAAAATCCGGTTAAAGCGGTCCCGCACTTGGGCCAGTAATAACTGCCGTTGTTGCTGCAGATTAATCACCTGATAGGTAAAAAAGGCTAAAGGTAGATAAGGAAAATTAATGGCTCGCGCATATTCAAAGCTGCCGAGTTGCTGGATCTGATAATGTTGCTGTTTATATTGAAGCTGTCCACTGCATTCACACAGCAAAGACCAGTGATCGGCCAGCCCCATGCGTAGCTTGGCAAAATAGGAAATCACCGGGGTAGTACGAATCTTCAGATCAAAACTGAGTTCAGAATCCAGACGTTGGACCCGAAACTCCGGAAAATGTCCTTCCAGCTGTTCCCGGCCACCAAACTGAAACAGTGCCGGCTTGAAATAACATTCTTTTTCCACTGAATAACTGCTGAGCTGCCCCACCATATGTGGACTGGAACTGACCAGTACCGTAGCAGTATCCAGCGGATGGGTTTGAATCGCGCTGTCATTACGCAGCATCGGGGCATTTGGCTGCCCAATCAGGCTCAGGAAATTAAGATAATGTAAGGGCGCGGGCAAATTGGGAATCATCAGCCCTTGATGAATAATTTTATATTTCTGGTTCGGGGCGTGAAAAGGCAGCTGCTCAAGCTTGAGTTGATGTGGAGCTTGATTCAGTTGTTTGGATCGATCGAGAAAATCTTGAAACATCTGCATAGCAAGCTCCTGGGTGTCATCTTGTTATGATTCGGCGGTTTTTCTCGCCATATAAGTGGTCACAAAACCTGATAATGCATAGATGATAGAAATCACCAGAATACCGACCGGAATATTATAGGTCATGGCCGCCAGTACAAAAACTGCTATCGGCAGCACAATAAACGGCACCCGCTTACGGTCCAATGTCTTAAAGGAATAATATTTAATATTGGAAATCATCAGCAAGCCAACCACCACAATAATCACGGCGTTGATGATCTGAATACCAAAGTCCTGAATATTATAAATTTCAGGAAAATCGCGGCCGACCCAGACCAGCGACACCAGCATTAAAGCCGCCAATGGACTGGCTACACCAATAAAATAACGCTTATCAACCACGCCAATCTGCACGTTAAAACGCGCCAGACGGAAAGCCGCACAGGCGGTATAGACAAAACAGCAGGCCAAGCCAATCCGGCCCAGATCATTCAGGCTCCAGCTATACATTAAAATTGCCGGGGCCACACCAAAGGCCAGCATATCGGACAAGGAGTCAAACTGCTCACCAAACGGACTTTGCGCACCAATGGCACGCGCAACACGACCATCTAAACCATCAAATAAGGCCGCCAGGAAAATGGCATAAATGGCCTGGCTATATTCGCCATTCATGCTGGCAATAATTGAATAAAAGCCCGACAGTAAAGCCGCGGTGGTAATGAGATTAGGCCACAGGTAGATGCCACGGCGTTTGACCTTTTGCCCCTCGCGGGTACGTTCCTCTTCCACCACTTCAAATGTGATTCCATCGTAATCATGTTCACGCGTCACGGAATCACCCTCGGGCTTCGGTGTGTTTATCATTATTTTATTCCTAACTCTAACCTAATCTCTGTTGTGACTGCTTGGGTTATTCGCCAACCAGCCAGCGTACTGCTGCATGTCCACCATTGTCCTGCATGCGTAAATGCGGGAATAACCATTGTAAGGCTTCATCTGCATCTTCAGAGAATTTCCAAGGTGGATTGATCACCAGTAAACCACAGCCATTCAAGCCAACCGGGGTATCATCTGGCCAGACACAGATTTCGCAAACCAGCTGACGGCGAATGCCCGATTTGTACATTTTCTTTTCAAAACGTTCAATCATGGCGCGGTCTTTAATTGGATACCACACCGCAAACACGCCTGTTGGCCATTTTTTATAGGCCGCGACCAGCAGTTCTACCAGCTGCGGGAAGTCTTTACGTTCCAGCTCATAAGGCGGGTCAATCATGACCAGACCGCGTTTTTCTTTCGGTGGAATCACCCCAAGCAGACCTTCGTAAGCATCACGTTCATGCAAGCCAGCACGACGGTCACGGATATTGCTGCGCAATTGCTGAAAAACATCACGCTGCATTTCAAACACCGTGGCTTTATCCATCTCACGCATGCCTTGTAAGGCAAACCATGGTGAACCCGGATAAGCACCCTTGCCATCCGTCTCGCGCATCTGCTCGACCAGATTCAGATACTGCTTCACGCCTTCCGGTGCATTGCGGATAATCGAGTCATCCAGTTTGACCAGACGGTGAATACCATTTAAGAACTCACCCGACTTCTGTGCAGGTGCTAAAGATAAGTCGTATTTGCCTGCACCGCCATGTGTATCAATATAGCGATAAGGTTTATCTTTGGCATTTAAACGTGTCAGTAACTGAAGCAAAAGCACATGCTTCATGACATCGGCAAAGTTGCCTGCATGGAAATGGTGACGGTAATTCATGTTTCTTTAATTCCTGAAATCAACCGGTATTTTAGCATGAAAAAAAGTTTCATTCAGAGGCTTATCTTGCTCTAAAATAGTTCCCCCGCTTTTTTATCCTTGTTCGAGTTTTGCCTATGCAAACACATTCTCTACCACCATCCTGGAATCTGGCACAGATATTCAATGATCTGGATCAATCCGGTTATGCCCTGATTGATGATGCCTATCCACAGGATTATGTACAAGCTTTGGTAGCAGAATGTACCGCACATTTGAATGAGTTTCGTAACGCAGCCATTCAAAACGGTGTGGTCAGCCAGATTCGCAGTGATCATATCTTATGGCTGGATTCAAGCCTGCCGGTTGCCGAGCAGCATACCCAAACCTTAATGGCGCTGGCCGAGCAATTAAATCGTGCCTTTTTTCTGGGCATTAAGGAAGTCGAAGCCCATTTTGCCTGTTATAACGCCGGCGAATTTTATGCCCTGCACCGCGATAATCCGCAAGGTAAAAATGGCCGGATGATTTCCTGCGTCTTTTATCTGCATGAACAGTGGCAGGCCGATTGGGGCGGTGAATTACGCTTGCAGGACAAACAGGGCGAATGGCAGATCATTGCGCCACAGCCCAACCGGATGGCCTTATTCCAAAGTGATTTGCTGCATGAAGTGCTGCTCTCCAAACAGCAGCGCCTTTCGATTACTGCCTGGCTGCGTAGTGATCCACAGTTGTGGTGATCCTTTAAATCCTGGCAAGTGGCCTCATATAAACCGTATTGTGAACTGAGGATTGTGCCGATGCGTGATACCACCCAACCGATTATTCAGCGTATCGGTGAAACTGACCAGCTCTATTTACAGGGCAACACCCCGGAACTGGCGCTGGAACGTGCTTCATTACGCCTAGAACTGGTGATGCTGAGTCAGGTCCGTCAGGAGCAGACCTATTTCCTGCAAGAAGCGATTGTATTGCTGGAGCAGGGCCGGGTTGAATTTGAGGAAATGCCGCTGTCCTTATATTTAAATCTGTCCTTAACCCTGGCCAAGGCCTATATGCTGTATTTTGAAATCAGCCAGGAAACCCGCTTTGCCTTAATTACCCAGCAGATTCTAAAACCGCTGACCAATTATAATCATGGCGATATTTACCTGTTTCTGGCCTATGCCAGCGCAGCGAAAAAAGAAAATGCCCTGACTCAGCACTGGCTGACCAAATACCGTAAAACAGCCGAGTTTGATGCCGATGTACTACGTGAACATACTGCCTTTGAACACTGTCATGGTCAAAGCTGGTTTGTGCAGCTGATTCAGCCGCGTTTACACTAAAGCTCAGCACGAAAAAAATATTTAACAACAAAAATGCCTCATTGATTGAGGCATTTTTTATGGACTACAGAAACGCTTGAATCTTCAGGCGGGATTAAGCGGTTTGGGCTTTATAGGCATCCATATGTAATTGTTGATTCAATTCATCGACCCAGATCGCCCAGTCATCATCCTGGACCAGATGACTGATTAATAAAGCACGCTGGGATTTATTCCAGAACGGCGCATCATGCAAAGAAATATGGGAAGGCAGTTGATGGGTACGTACATAAAGTTCAATGGCCGCCGGACTATTGGCTAAACCAAGTTGAGAAAATAATAGAGCTAAGGATGGTGTGTTGTGATTGAGCATCTCGCCCTCCTTATATATCAGATAAATTGTAGTTATTTATCCATCTAACTTATAAGATAAAGCAAAAAAAACCTAGTCTTTGCGACCAGGTTTGTTGTTTCAATTTGTGATTAAAGTTCGCAAGAGCCGGAAAGCTTATGTTCGGTATGTAATTGCTCGTTTAAGACATCAATCACGATGGCCCATTCATCATCACTTTTCCAGTGACTGATAATGAAATCGTGCTGGGCCTTGCTCCAGAATGCGGCTTTATGTAGGGGAATATCGGAAGTTAATTGATGGCTTTCAATAAATTGATCAATGGCTTCTGAACTGGACTCTAGACCCAGCTGCTCAAATAACAGTTCTAATGTGGGTTGCTGATCAAACATGGCGCCCTCCTCAGCATTTTTTTACTGTATTGTAGCTTTACGTTATAAGAATTCTGCACAAAAGCACAGCCTTGTGACTGCGCTTGTTGTATTTTTTTGTACCAAAGCATGTAAGGCGGATGAACCTGATTGAACTGGCTCCGGCTTATTGCGCCAGCTTGTCGCTTTCAACGTGTAGTAACTGGTTTAATTTGTCGATAATCACAATCCACTCATCATCCTGATGCCAGTGTTCGCGTAAAAAGGCGCTTTGTCCCTCACTCCAGAATCCAGCATCGGGCAAGGTCACTTCTGCCGGCAATTGATGGGCACGCACAAATTGCTCAATAGATGCTTCGTCTGCGGCTAAACCCAGTTGTTCAAATAATAATTCTAAGGTCGGCTGTTGTTCGAGTACCATGGAATGACTCCGTATTTTTCTAGGCGAAGTCCATAAACTAGCAAATCCGGAACAGCATTAGGGCTACAGGCCGATGTATTCTTGTTATGTTTTGTGAGGTTTGTCATGGCGCTGATCAATACAACAATCCATACAGCTGCATAAAAAAAGCACCCCAAATGGAGTGCTTTTTCTAACTTAGTTCAACACTAAATTATTTCACCATGTCAGCAATTGCTGCACGTTCTTCTTCAAGCTCGTTTAGCGTGAAGTTGATACGCTCACGGCTGAATTCGTCGACTTCAAGACCTTGAACGATCTTGTATTCGCCATTTTCGCAAGTTACAGGGAAACCGAACATTACGCCTTCAGGGATACCGTAAGAACCATCAGAAGGAATACCCATGGTTACCCATTCGCCGTTTGTGCCAAGCGCCCAGTCACGCATATGGTCGATTGCAGCGTTTGCAGCAGAAGCAGCAGAAGACAGACCACGCGCTTCGATGATTGCAGCACCACGTTTACCAACAGTTGGAAGGAATACGTCTTTGTTCCATTCAGCATCGTTGATTTTGTCTTTCAAGCTTTCGCCGTTTACGTTCGCAAAACGGTAGTCAGCATACATTGTTGGAGAGTGGTTACCCCAAACTGTCATGTTTTTGATGTCAGAAACTGCAACACCAGCTTTTTGAGCAAGTTGAGTCAACGCACGGTTGTGGTCAAGACGTAACATTGCTGTGAAGTTCTTCGCTGGAAGATCTGGAGCAGATTTCATTGCGATGTAAGCATTCGTGTTCGCAGGGTTACCTACAACAAGAACTTTAACGTCACGGCTCGCAACTTCGTTCAGCGCTTGACCTTGACCGATGAAGATTTCACCGTTGACTTTAAGAAGGTCAGCACGTTCCATACCTGGACCACGTGGACGTGAACCAACTAAAAGTGCATAGTCAGCATCTTTGAATGCAACTTTAGGATCATCAGTACCGATCATGCCAGCCAATAATGGGAAAGCACAGTCGTCAAGTTCCATCATTACGCCTTTCAGCGCTTGTTGAGCTTTCTCAACAGGAATTTCTAATAATTGAAGAATAACTGGTTGGTCTTTACCCAACATTTCACCGCTAGCGATACGGAATAATAGGCTGTAACCAATTTGACCAGCAGCGCCAGTAACGGCAACGCGAACAGGTTGCTTCATGTAATTATCTCCAGTTGAGAGGATAGTTAATGCGATTAAATAGCTGTTCTATCTAATCTTAATAATCATAAACGGCAAAGATTGTACTCCAATCCTTTGTCAGATGCATGTAAAAGGCTATGGATTTCAACAAAAGTCTGATAGGAAATATAAATAAAATGCCGAAAAACGTCGGGTTTTAGTATGAACCTTTAATAATAAAGGCCGATGGACACTGGGTTTCCACGCTACTGCTGCACTGTTTATAGCGCCCATTCGGGCTATAGCAGATTTTCAATTCAGTTAAATAACTTTTGGCCTGATGCGAAGTGCACTGAAAGTGAATGCTCTTGGAATGCATGCCCGGATTCAGGCGAATAAACAGCCGGTTCAGTTCATTCTGCTGCACCACGGTAGTTTCCTGACCGGTCAGCACCGCCGGGACTTTCAGCCGGTCGGCATAGTTAATGATGGTACGGAAATACTGGCTGGCATTCATCGGTACGCAGCCACCAATACCCTGCCACAATTGCACCCGGGCATGTTCATCGGGCATGACCCGTGCCACCACTTTGGCCTGAATGGGAGACAGTTTGGCTGAAGAGCTGGTTTCGCAGTCACGACGGGAGGTTTCCGGATACAGCCCGGTAATATTCAGCGAGTAGCCTTGCAGGCATTTCCGCTGCTTGGCGCGGTTGCTGTCAAACATGCACACGGCGGGTGTCATTTGTACATCCATGACATAGCCCTGCACCGTGGCAGCACATGCAGCACTACTGAGCAATACCCCCGCCCCACCCGAAATCAGGATGAGGATTCCCGCTGGCTGCCCCCCGGCTGTCAATTTCTTCATTCTCAAACTTAGCACCTTCTCGTGTCGTTTTGAGTCCCATCCTCCTGCATCCATGCAGGAGACACCCCATCTTGTTTACTGCGTATTGCGCATTGGAATCTGCTGCATACGTTTACTGATTGATTGCGCGCCCTGACCCAGCAATAATCCATAGTGCGTGGCATTGGTCATGACGTGTTTAACGTAATCGCGTGTTTCCAGCAACGGAATGGATTCGGTATATTGATCCGCTGCCATGTTTTGAAATTCAGGCTGCCAGCGACGGGCACGGTTTGGCCCGGCATTATAGCCCGCAGTTGCTAAAACCGAGTTATTACTAAGCTGACCCTGGATGGTCGACAGATAAAACGTGCCATAACGAATATTGGTATTCATATCGGTGAGTGCCGCCGGATTATAGGTTTCCCTCATTTGGCGGGCAATTAAACGCGCGGTATCCGGCATAATCTGCATTAAACCACCCGCCCCGACATGCGAACGCGCCGTAGTCACAAAACGGCTTTCCTGACGCATCAGGCCATAGGCCCAAGCCGGATCAATCCCGGCGTTCTGGCTGTGGCTGACCACATAATTCTTGTGCGGCATAGCATAACGGTACTGATAGTTATGCTGCTTGGTGGTGCGGTCTGCCGCATAAATGGCCCGGTCATACCAACCCATATCGGTGGCGCGTTTGGCTGCAGCCAATAACAGACCATCATCATGTTTTAAATAGGCCTGACGCACAGCCCAGTTCCATTCACGGTTAATATAACTGGCCGGTGCATTAATCTGGCGCAAGGCAAAGGCGCGTCTAAAGTGAATATCCTGATTTAAACGCTGCATATCCTGCGAACTTGGCTCACGGCTCACAGGAATCGAAGAATAGCTGTATCCGAGCTGATCTTTGGCCAGCAAATTGTGGTAATCATCACCCTGAGCCAAACGTTTATAAATCGCGTCAGCACTGCGTTTTGAAGTGGCATCGCCACGCTGCTCAGAGGCACGCGCCAGCCAGTACTGCCAGCGGTCTTCCTGCTTTTGCGACACGCTCATGGCATCAATCGCGCGAATTACACTTTCCCAAGCACCAAAACGAATCGCCTGACGGGCATAAATTTCCGCTTCTTCCGGGCTAAATGGCAGTCCATAGCTGGCATCCAGCGCATTCAGTACTTCACGGTTAAAATTGTTCTTCATGACGGTGGTGCCGCCAATATAGCCCACAGCACGATACAAGGCGCGCTGCACCGACTGCGGGGTACCTTCTGCAGCACGTTTCACCGCAGATAGAGCCGAGTTCAGGTCGGTATCGGCCAGGCGGCCCAAGGCATAAATCAGATAAGCCTGATCTTCAGCACTGGCTTTTGGTGCAGACCATAAATAGTTAAGCGGATTGGCCTGAATGCTATTCAGCTGCGACAGACTCAGGTTTAAACCTAGTCCCTGTGCAGTGGCAAGCGCCTGTCCGGATTGGCCGGCACGCAGCTGCACCCACAAACGCTGCTGTTTATCTTCCTGGGTCATCAGTGGGCTGGATAACATCATCCGGCCCAGACCGGTACAGGATTCCGGCTGCGAATTGGTGGTTAGCCAGACATCTTTAAATTCGGCAAAAACCAGCGGATCACCCGACTGGGCACGCACCTGCGCCACGGCACAGCTTTCGGCACGGTCGGCATTGGTCACATACGGCAGCACTGATACAGCATTGCTAAAATCGGCCTGTTTGACTTTTTCTTCGACATAATCGGCAGCCAGTTTTTCTGCCATGGCCGACTGTGGATAACGCTGGGCAAACTGCACAATCGAAGCGGGTGACTGAGTGGCCAGATTGGTATTTAAAATCCAGTATTCCGGATAATAGCCGAGCACATCATTTTGCATGGCACTTTGATATTGCTGCAATAAAGAGAGGTTACTGGTATTGGCTGCCCGCAGCGCATCATTAAACTGCTCTTCGGCTGCGTACAAGGTTGGGAAAATGCTCAGTGATGCCAAACCTAACACAAGCTTTTTGCAAAAAATTCTTTTCTTTTCAGTCCATGTGCGCATGTGCCTATTTTCAGTCATTACTTCGCCTCTCCTCTCTTACCGCAATATACTAAAACAGTTTCATTATTCTCAAACACCTCAATTGTTGTGTTATGTAACCTCATGATTAAACAATATTAATTTTCGAACAATTTTAATTGATAAATCAATCTTCTGCTTCCCTCATTTAGGGCTATAAGTTTATACCCAGTTCCTGTTAAAATACGCGTTTTTCTATCACCTCTGCCGTTCAAACATTTCAGAACGGACGATCTCGATTTTATCCTTCAGGAGCCTACATGACGGTTCAAACCTTCATTCCAAATGGTGCCAAAGCTGCCTCAGAAAACACTGTTACCCAGCCACAGCACACCCCAGCCGACGGTTCAGTGAAAAAGCTGTACATCGAAACGCAAGGGTGTCAGATGAATGAGTATGACAGTCATCGTATGGCAGATCTTTTAGGCGATTCTCACGGCTATGTGCTGACCAGCAATCCGGCCGATGCCGATATCCTGCTGATGAACACCTGTTCCATCCGCGAAAAGGCACAGGAAAAAGTGTTCTCGGAACTGGGCCGCTGGCGCAAACTGAAAGAAAAAAATCCGGATCTGGTGATTGGCGTGGGTGGCTGTGTTGCTTCTCAGGAAGGTGACAATATTCAAAAACGTGCGCCGTATGTCGACATGGTGTTTGGCCCACAAACCTTGCACCGTTTGCCACAAATGCTGGATCAGCATAATGATCAGGTTGAAAAACCGAAAAAAGAAAAAATCAAGCTGGTGGATATTTCCTTCCCGGACATTGAAAAATTCGACTTCCTGCCAGAACCGCGCGTCGAAGGTTTTAAAGCCTTTGTGTCGATTATGGAAGGCTGTTCCAAATACTGTTCTTTCTGCGTGGTGCCCTATACCCGTGGTGAAGAAGTTTCACGTCCACTCGATGACGTACTGGCGGAAATTGCCGGTTTAGCAGAAAAAGGTGTGCGTGAGATTTCACTGCTCGGTCAGAACGTGAATGGTTACCGCGGTGAAACTTTTGACGGCAACATCTGTACCTTTGCTGACCTGTTGCGTTTGGTCGCCGAAATTCCGGGGATTGGCCGTTTACGTTATACCACTTCGCATCCGCTAGAATTTAATGATGACCTGATTCAATGCTACCGCGACTTGCCACAAATGGTGTCGCATTTGCACTTGCCGGTACAAAGTGGCTCCAATGATGTATTACAGGCCATGAAGCGTAACCACACCATTGATGTTTACATCGAAAAAATTGCCAAGTTACGTAAAGTGCGTCCGGACATGCATTTGTCTTCTGACTTTATTATTGGCTTCCCGGGCGAAACCGACGAGAACTTTGAAGAAACCTATCAGTTTATTCAAGATATGGACTTCGACCATTCGTACAGTTTTGTCTATTCAAAACGTCCGGGCACCCCGGCGTCTGAACTGCCGGACAACACTCCGGAAGATGTCAAAAAAGAACGTCTGGCCAAAGTGCAGCAATGGATTAAACAGTCCAGTATTGACAAAACTGATGCCATGCTCGGCACCGTGCAACGTGTGTTAATTGAGAGCGTGTCGAACAAAGATCCGAATGTGCTGGTCGGCACGGCGGACAATACACGTTTGGTAACATTTATTGGTGATCCGGCTTGGGTCGGACGCTTTGCGGAGATTGAGATTACCGAGATTAAAACTTTAAATTTAGTTTATGGTGAACTCTTGAATCTTGAACCAGACGTGGCGTAATGTAAGGAAACAATACGACTACTTCTGAATAAGGAATTCTCTTGACTGCAGCAATTCGACGTACAGTAAATTTTCCTGGCATTTCAATGGAACGTCTCAAAAGCATGCTCGGTGCTTATAACGGCCACTTGAAACAGATTGGACAGCGTCTAGATGTGCAAATTTCTCATCGAGGTGATGCCTTTTTTATTGATGGTGAAATAGATGCAGTTGAGAGAGCCGAGCTCTTGCTTCAGCGTTTATATGAAGAATCGGAAAATTCCAGCCAGATTAGTGCCGACACCTTACACATGATGATTCAGGGCAGCCAGACTGACCGTGAATTGCAGATTGATGAAGAGCAGGAACATACCGGTTTAGATGCGGTCTGGTTACAGACCCGCAAAGGCCGGATTAACCCGCGCGGTGCCAACCAGAAACGTTATGTGCAGCGTATTTTACAAAGCGATATTTCGTTCGGGATTGGCCCAGCAGGAACCGGTAAAACCTACCTGGCGGTAGCTGCAGCCGTCGATATGCTGGAGCGTAATGAAATCCAGCGGATTTTACTGGTTCGCCCTGCGGTTGAAGCCGGTGAAAAACTCGGTTTCCTGCCGGGTGATTTAACCCAGAAAATTGACCCGTATTTGCGCCCGCTGTATGACGCGTTATATGAAATGCTCGGCTTTGAAAAAGTCGCCAAGCTGATTGAACGTCAGGTGATTGAAGTCGCGCCGCTGGCCTATATGCGTGGTCGTACCCTGAACCATTCTTTTGTGATTCTGGATGAAGCGCAGAACACCACACCAGAACAGATGAAAATGTTCCTGACCCGTTTGGGCTTTGGCTCACGTGCCGTAATTACCGGTGACGTGACTCAGGTCGATTTACCGCGTGGTCAGCAGTCTGGTCTGGCGCATGCCCTGCGCGTGCTGGAGCACGTCAAGGAAATTCATATTACCCGTTTCCATTCACGTGATGTGGTGCGTCATCAACTGGTGCAGAAAATTGTTGAAGCCTACGAAGGCTGGGACAGTGAGCAACAACGTCTGAGTGCAGAAGCCCGTGCCGAACGCAAAGCCCGTCAGGAAGCGCTGATTGCAGAAAACGATGCCAAGGCCGATGCGCAGGACTAAACTGATCTAAGGATATATTTTGAAACTGAGTCTTTCTCTACAACAGGATGTTCAAGCCCCTGAACTGGTCTTGAAACGTGGCTATATCAAAAAAGTTGTAGAAACCACCTTGCGACATATTGGCACCCAAAGTGACTGTGAAATCGGGATCGCCTGTGTCGACAATGAAGAAAGCCATAAACTGAATCTGGAATATCGCCAGAAAGACAAACCGACCAACGTGCTGTCTTTCCCAAGTGAACTGCCCGATGAAATGGCCGAATTTCTTGATGCCTTCCCCATTGGGGATTTAGTGATCTGTATTCCGGTGGTGCTACGCGAAGCGAATGAGCAAGGCAAAGCACCGCTAACCCATTTCACCCATATGCTAGTGCATGGCACCTTGCATTTGATGGGTTATGACCATGAAACTTCAGATGAAGATGCTGAAGAAATGGAAGGCATTGAAATTGAAATTCTGGATAAGCTCGGTTTTGAAAACCCGTATTTAGAACGCGATTAAAGTAAAAAATGAAGAAGCGGGCTTAGGCTCGCTTTTTTTATAGGGTTTATTTTATGATGAGATGAATAAAAATAGATAAGCCACAATCATGAAATACGTTGTTATTTTTAAAGCGAAAATTAAAACACTTGATCCTCTGTATTTTGCCACAGCACAGCAGTTACGTCAGAAAGCCTTAAGCCAATTCCGCTGCATTCATTTTGAAGCATTAACAGAAGGTTTATCTGAAATCGCCCTATCCTATTGGCATGATCTTTCAGATATACACGCTTGGCATTTAGATGCGGAACACCAAGTCGCACAACAACTCGGACATAACACTTGGTATGAAAATTTCAGTGTTGAAGTTTGTGAAGTATTACGTCACTACAAACGCTAGCGCACCTCAAACTCCGCCTCAGCCGGGTCAAAACGCCAGGTCCGGATAATGCGTAGCTCGGAAATATCTTTCATCTTGGCATCAAAGGCACCAAAAGGAGCAGCTTTACGCACAGAAGCCTTGGCAGCTTCATCCAGCATGGTATGCCCCGAGCTTTCAATTAAACGAATCGCACGAATCCCACCGTTGGCATTTAAAATCACCATTAAACGCACCTCACCGGCCAACTGTTGCTGCTTGGCCGCTTCCGGATAATAACGGTTACCATAAAATTCGACTTTCTGACGGAATCTTTCCAGATAACCGGCTGCGACATCCTGCTTGGCCTGAATTCCATCTACGGTTTTAATTTTCTGCTGACGGCTGAAATTTTGCTGACGCTGTAAATACTGCGCTTCCAGACTGGCCACCATCGCCGCTTTGGCCTGAAACTGGCTGTTTAATTCTTCCAGCGCTTTTTTACGCTGGTTTTCCGCCGCCTGCTTTTGCCAGCTTAAGGTGGTCATTAGCACTTTTTCTTCAAAGCTCAGTTCACGCTGCTGCTGCAAACGCTCCAGACTTTCCAGCTGCTGATCACCGGCACTCTGTTCAATCATTGGTGCGAGCATATCGCTGGACATGCGGTGCGCTTCCCGGAAGGTGCCAGAACCCTGCTGGTCGGCCTGTGCTAAAAAGTCGGCATCCTTAATTTCGGTGGCACTTGGTCTTAAGCTGACTGCAATTTCCTTGACCGCGGCATCGCTTTGCTGTGGCATGACAAATTGCACCGTTAACACAGCCAGATGCGAAAGTGCCGCCAGCGTCAGTACGGTGCCAAATAGTGGATCTTTCCACCACTGCTGCGTCAAAGGTGCAAAATGAAATTTCTTTAACATCACATTAATCCGACAAAATCGCGGATTCCCCAAATCGTATAAAACGAGATAAAATAAGACTGGTTTTTACTTTTGAAAAAAAGCGAGACACTCGTCAACATGTCGTGTCACGATAAATAAAATCTTGAAAATGGTGCAGTTTATTTTGCTAAACTGCAAGCTTCAATTGGCGTATTTTTAATACAATTCGACAAGATCTCTGCAAAGTTAATAAAGATTAACCCATTGGAATGCCCTGTATGTCCCCTCTTATCTCTCTCATTTCAAAACGTTTACGTCAGATGTATCAGAAGGCTGAAGGATTTATTGAAGATGAGCGCGAATTTCCAATGTCTCAGGTTTTTCTGAATGCGACCTTTCAGCGCTTTGTCACCGACAATGTCAAAATGCTGAAAGACTTACATGCCGATTTACATGACGACTGGCTGCGTCTGTATGCGACCCTGGACTACAACGGGCTGTATATTACTTTGTCGGTAGATTTGAAACTGGTGCAGATGGAACTGAATAAAAATGTCCAGCTGATTGTATTTGAACAGATTAGTGATACCCAGGTGATTGAAGCCAAATATCCAAGCATCCTGCATAAGCTGGGTGTGCGGTTTGCGCTGTTCTTCTATCAGAAAGTGCTGAACAAAGATCCACTGGGCATGATTCTGCAAAAACTGAATGTGATTAAAGTTAAAGATGATCTATTACATTTAGACCTGAACCGCTGGCTGGGCAAGAACCGCTCGATCATTGACACTCTGGGCAAAGTGCATGTCAATCATGCGGTGTTGCGTGAAGCCGAACTGGTGGTCATGGGCAATGTCAACCTAACCACCCTATTTCGAAAAATTGCTGAAGATCGCGATCGTGAAGAAGCCGAAGAAGCACAAACGGCCACAGAAGTGACGCCCATCAAACAGAAAAAGAGCTAAAAGCTCAAACAGAGAGATTGCAGATGCCGATCAGGATTGCTACACAAGCGTTACATAAAGTGCATATTTGCAAATTTTCTCTTCATCATTCAAGCGCATAATAGAACAAAGCACAATGTGCGCTTATTTACAGCAATAGGAAACAATTTACTTATGGCTAAACACGTATTGAAAACGATGGGCATGGCAGCGGGAGTTTCGACTGCACTGTTATTTGCAGGGTTCTCAAACCAGACTTTTGCCATGAGTCCATTCCAAGCCAGTTATCAGTTCAGCTATAACGGCAAAAACCTTGGCTCTGCGACCCGAACCTTAAGCAAATCCGGCAATCAGTGGAACTATGTTTTTGCCGCCAAAGCCGGCGGGATTGCTTCGGCCACGGAAACCAGCCGCTTCACCTTTGAAAATGGCAAAATTGGTTCTTCCAGCTTTAGCCGCAGCAGCAAAATCCTGATTCATAACAACACCATGAGTATTCACTTTAATCCGGCTGCGAAAAAAATTAATACCAAAAAAGACAAAGAGTCGCGTTCATTTGCCTGGAAAGCCGGTGTACTCGATGAGCTAAATGCCGAATTGCAGATTCGTGAAGACTTAAAAAATGGTTCGCTCAAATCGACCTATTACCTGGCCGATGCCAAGGAGGTCGAAGCACGTAAATTTGTACGCCAAGGCAGTGAAAGCGTAAAAACCAATTATGGCACCTTTGACACCATTAAAGTGGCGATTAAGCATGACAAGCCGGGCCGTGAAACCATTTTCTGGTTAGCGCCAAAACTGGACTACTTACCGGTGAAAGTGACCCATCTGGACAAGAAGAACTCTTATGGCCTGCTGTTAACCGGCTATAAAGGCCCAACAAGTTAATCATTTTCTCGATTTTTGCTTGCATTTTTTCAGGTGCTTTTTAAAATACGCTTTTGCTTTAAAAAGCACCTGCTGTTGAGGATTCTCCCGTGCACGCACTAGAACAGAAAATCTTAGCTGAAGGTATCGTTCTGTCTGAAGAAGTTCTGAAAGTCGATTCTTTCCTAAACCATCAAATTGATCCGGTCATGATGCAGCAAATTGGTCAAGAATTTGCGCGTTTGTTTAAAGATGCCGGCATCACCAAAATTATTACCATTGAAGCGTCAGGTATTGCACCGGCAGTCATGGCAGGTTTAGAGCTGGGCGTTCCCGTGATTTTTGCACGTAAATATCAGTCTTTAACCCTAAAAGATGACCTGTATCGCTCTAAAGTGTTTTCATTCACCAAACAGGTCGAAAGCACCATCGCGATTTCAAACAAGCACATCAGCTCAAGCGACAAAGTGCTGGTGATTGATGACTTTCTGGCCAATGGTCAGGCGGCTTTAGGTCTGGCTGACCTGATTCATCAGGCCCAAGCGGAAGTGGTCGGTATTGGTATTGTGATTGAAAAATCCTTCCAGCCAGGTCGTGACCTGCTCCTGGAAAAAGGCTACCGGGTTGAATCTCTGGCGCGTGTGAAGTCACTGGCCAATGGTACGGTTGAATTTGTTCGCGACTAAGACTTTGTCTGCAATTTATATCTAAAAGAGCACTCAGGTGCTCTTTTTTTTATGGCGATGTGATTTACAAAATTCTCTACCACGCTCCAGACCGAATGGCTTAGCATAAGCCTAACGGCAAATTCTGAGCGTTTTGACCAAGGTCAGCTAACGCCTTTTGTCCTAAGCTATTGGCTCTTTGGATTGACCCAGCATTTTTAGAAGGCACTCTACACTCATGACACAAGACAATCCGTTGATGGAACACAGTATCGTCTGTCCGAAATGTGGCTCAAATCAGGTTGAAAAGCGCAACCACGAACAAAACTTACAAAAAATTGGCGGAGTATTGCTCGGGTCGGCCGGAACAGCAGCCGGAACTGTCGGCGGGGCCGCCTCCGGTGCCTCTTTAGGCGCTGCCATAGGCACCGTGGCCGGACCGTTGGGGGTGATTATGGGCGGTACCATTGGTACCTTTGTGGGTGCAATTAGTGTTGGGATCACTGGCGGCTTTTTAGGGCATCGCTTTGGTAAAAAAGCAGGTGTAATTGTCGACCAAAATATCTTTCTTGATTTTCATTGTCTGAAATGCAAACACCGTTTTAAAGAACAAATCAAACCTAACCAATCTTAAACATACCAAACACAGATTTTCATATAAAAAAGTGCTGTATAAAACAGCACTTTTATCACATCTTTTTATTATTTTACTTGCACATTTTCGGCTGCAATTACTGGCTTTTGAGCTGCTAAATATTGAACTTCTGCAGGTTGTTTTTGGGCTTGTTGTTCTTGTGGGAAGTTCAGACTATGCACAATTTCAGTTGCAGCTACGCTCGACCACGAGCAGCCTAAACTCAATACAACTATACCGATTAACGTTAACTTATTCATTTCCACTTTTCCTCAATCTCTCATTATTACAGCAGTCCATTGTGCTTGATACATATACCTGCACGAAAAATGCTGTGTGAACCGTGACAGAAAACTCTGCTTTAAAAGTGGCTATTAAATGTGAAAAGTGAAAGACTGAATATCACTACAAATAGTGATTTTGCGTGAAAAGTAATTAGTTTTTTCGTGAATAAAAATATTCAAACCGCTGCAGCCAATGAAGCTCAAATACAATCAAGGTGTAAAACATTCTGTTCGTTTTACACCTGAGTTAATGATTCAGAAGATTACATTCCCTGTAACTTTTTCACCATTTCGCCTAAACGTTGCCCTTGTGCTGCACACAAGATTTTTTCATCCTGACTTAAACTCTGGTCATGACGCGGGCCACTGACATGCGATGCACCATACGGTGTACCGCCGGTTTTGGTATTGGATAAAGCCGGATGAGCATTGCTGAGTCCCATAATCATCATGCCATGATGAAATAACGGCGGTAGCATGGTCAGCAAAGTGCTTTCCTGGCCACCGTGCTGTGAACCGGAAGAAGTAAATACACAGGCCGGTTTATCGTGCAGGGCGCCGCTTAGCCACAGACTGGTGGTCTGATCCCAGAAGAATTTCATTTCCGAGGCCATATTGCCAAAACGGGTCGGCGAACCAAGCGCAAGACCAGCACAGTTGGCCAGGTCATCCAGGCTACAGTAAATATCACCTTCGGCCGGAATACTCGGCTCGGCAGTTTTGACCACCGCGGCAATATTCGGTACTGTACGTATTTTTACCGCTACGCCTGCTGCCTCTACCCCGTTGGCAATCAGATGGGCCATTTCACGGGTGCTGCCATATTTGCTGTAATACAGAACTAAAACATAGGGTTGCATAATGTTATCTGTAGAGTAAAAAAGAAAACTATACGGTATTTTGCTGTATTTTTGGTTAAGCTGGCACAGGAAAACACAGAAAGATCACTAAAAAAATCGAGACTTTAGCCGCATGATTGTTGAGTATTTAAAAAAGCTGCCCTTTTATGACCACCAGTGGTTTCAATTCGTGCTGTTTGTATTACGCCGTTTTGAAGCAGACCGCTGTCGTGAACAGGCCGGCTCGCTCACCTATACCACACTGTTTGCGGTGGTGCCAATGCTGACGGTTTTTCTGGTCATCATCTCCTCGATTAAAGCTTTAGAACCGGCGCGTCAGCAGTTACAGCAGCTGATTTACAGCAACTTTCTGCCCAAAACCACCATCGCCTTTGATAAGGCCCTGAATGCCTTTACCGATAAATCCAGCAATCTCACCATTATCGGGATTCTGTTCCTGTTCATTACCACTGTACTGATGCTGACCAGTATCGAAACTGCCTTTAACCGGATTTGGCGGGTAAAAGAAACCCGAGGCGGGATTATGGGCTTTATGCGCTACTGGACCATTATTTCGCTGGGGCCGATTTTACTTGGCAGCGCCTTTGTGCTGTCATCTACCGTTGCCTCGATGAATGTACTGAGCAATAACTTTGCCGGTTATGAGGTCAACGGTGCTTTTATTCTGTGGATCATTTCCTTTTCCCTGACCATTGTCGGCTTTTTTATTCTGTACTGGACCATTCCCAACCGCAATGTGCCGATTAAAGCCGCGCTGATTGCCGGCGTCTTTAGTGCGGTGGTGTTTGAGGCATTAAAAAACCTGTTCGGCTTTATCATGTCGAATTTCACCAGTTATGAAATTGTCTATGGCGCCTTTGCTGCCGTGCCGATTTTCCTGCTGTGGATTTTTCTGTCGTGGAATATTATTTTGCTGGGCGTGGAAATCAGCTTTGCCCTCACCGCTTTTAATTCCGGCAAAGACCAGAAACGCCATCCGATGATTATGCTGCTGGACCTGCTGGAGCTGTTTTATCAAAAACAGAAAAAAGGCGAAAGCGTGACCGAGCAGGAAGCACTGGAAGTACTGGGCCGCGATGAAATTGGCCGTTTACCGAATTATATCTGGATGCTGGAGCAGCAAAACCTGATTAAACGCACCGATAACGATGAACTGGTGCTGGTACGAAATTTATCGCAGGTCAATTTCTGGAGTTTTTATACCCAGCTGCCTTATCCTCTACCACAGCGCAAAGATGTCGGCAATATTCATCCGGATGATGAATGGATGCAGAAACTCGGACCGGCGCTGATTGAAGCCGATGACTATCTGGCAGCCAAGCTGTCGATTCCATTGTCGAAAATTTTTGAAGAAAAATAGAGGTAGCACCTGCTGATCTTTAAGGCCGGGAAATAAGCGCCAGCTAAGCGGAAATTTCGCTGGTGCTTTTCCAGCAGATCAGCGCACCCAGACTGACCAGACTACAGCCGAGCCAGAACACCCAGCCAGGCTGTAGCTGCAACAGCCACATCGAGATCAATGAAGACAGCACTGGAATAAAATAGGTGGCCAGAATTAGCAGCTGAATACGGCCAAACTGAATACTCTGGTTCCAGTTATGATAGGCCATCCCAATCAGGGCACCGGCCAGCACAATCCATCCCCATAGCGAAAGGCTTGGCCATTGCCATGGCTCATCCAGTCCTACATGCAGCGCCCACAGCAAACCCGCAGTCACCACAAAAAACAGTGACACTGCATTGCTGCCTTGGGCATAGGCTCGGGTCAGCGCCCCGTAGCAGGGCCATAACAAGGCCGCTAAAAATGCCAGACTATAAGCCAACGGATTTTCCGTCAGTACGCTCCAGAGCTGGGCCAAGTTCCAGATCTCCGGATTGACCACCAGCATCAAGCCCAGTACGGCCAGCAAAAAGCCTGGAATTACCGCCCAGTGATAACGCAGCTGTTTGGCCAGAATCGCCAGCACAATACTCAGCGGCGGCCACAGATAATTGATCATGGCAATCATCAGCACCTGTTCGCGCTGTGTCGATAAAGCAATCGACAGCAGGAACAGAATTTCATAGCTGACAAATAATGCCCCACTCCCCCAGAGATAGATTTTCGGCATCTGGCTAAGTTTGGGCCAACCTTGGTGCAGCAGAATCACCAGCGCACTGACACTATAAATAAGCGCAAGTGCCAGCACCGGACTGAGCTGCTCACTAATCAGCTTGACCACACCTACTAGGCTGGCCCAGATCAGCAGTGAGCTCAAGCCCAGTGCAGTAAAGCGTTGTGATTGGCTCAGCATCAGGCCACGCGCCGCTTGAACCAGCCCTGTGCGCTGACCATAACCACGCCCAGCATCACCAGGATAGCACCCATAATAAAGCTGTGTTCCAGTTGCTCACCCAGCAGCCACACGCCGAACAGCACCCCAAATAATGGGGTTAAAAAAGAAAATACCCCCAAGCGTGAGGCCAGATAGTTTTTCAGTAACCAGAACCAGATTAAATAACTGGCAAAAGAAATCAGAATGGCATGAAACAACAGGCTGCCAATAGCGACCGGACTCCAGTGCACCACCGCCTGTCCGGACCAGTAGGCCAAAGGGAATAGCACGATAAAACCGCCCAGCAGCTGATAGAACAAGGTTTGGGTGGCTGGTGCTTCGGCCAGCGGGGTTAAGCGCACCGCTATGGTAGTGGCCGCCCATAAAATACCGGCACATAAAGCCAGAAAGTCGCCATAGAGCATGGAACTGGTTGCGGCACTGAGCTGACTGTCACGCCCCAAAAAAGTCACCACAATGCCCAGAAAAGCCAGCAGAATACCGCTCCATTGCAGCAGGGAAAGCCGTTCACTGGGCAGCTTCCAGTGCAGGCCTAAAGCTACAAAAATTGGCGCGGTATACAGCAGCACCACGGTATGGGAGGCCGAGGTAAAGCGGATGGCTTCAGCCAGCATAAAAAATTCGGCGGCAAATAGCAGCCCGACCAGCAAGCCCGGATACAAATACGTCGGTGTCCATAAATGCACACCTTGAGCCAGCCGGATTAACGGCCAGACCAGCAGCGCAGAAATCCCGGAACGCAGCGCCATTTGCATTAGCGGTGAAATATCAGGCGCGGCAATTTTTAGCACCACCTGCTGCAGTCCCCAGAAAATACACAGCACAAACATTATACTGGCTGCTCTGGCATCCAGTGCCTGTCGTTGTTTCACCAAAATTCCTTGAAAATTCTCGTTTTTCCCTAGCCTACCTTAATTGAATTGGCAGGCATTTAAAATATGTGCTGCACGCTTTTCCTGCAATTTACACATAAACAGCTGCCATAAAAAAACGACCCGTGATGGGTCGTCCTGAGTCTGGCCTGTCACGTTTAGTTATCGCTGACAAAGGCAATATCACTGAGTCCGGCTTCACTCGCACGTGACATTACCTGGGCAACGGTATCATAACGGGCATCTTTGTCGGCACGTAATTGTACCGTTGGCTTACGTTCCTGCTCGCCTGCCGCATTTAAACGGTTTTCCAGCTCATCCAGACTGATGATCTGATCATCCCAGGCCACTTCACCCGAAGCATTAATGCTAACGGTAATCGCCTGTGGTGGTGGATCAATAATTTCTGCCGTGGTTTCTGGCAAGGTTAATGGTATTGATGGGTTGGCAACGGTCGCTGTCACCAGGAAGATGATCATCAAGACCAGCATAATGTCGATGAGCGGAATGAGGTTCATCTCATTCATGCCGCTATCGTTGTCTTCACCCAATTGAAATGCCATTAAGCCTGACCTCCCACTAAACCTTGCTGTGCAGTTTTCACTTCAGCCTGAGCGGTCGCAGAATCCTGCTGCAGCATGGTGTCAATTAACAGGTTGTGTGCATGATCTTGCAGTTCATGTGACAAGGTCCGGTTAAAACGGCTACAGATGTTATAGGCAATAACTGCTGGAATTGCGACAGCCAGACCAAAACCGGTCATGATCAGTGCTTCACCGACAGGCGTCGCCACTTGAGCAAGGCCAGCCTGACCGCTTTTACCCACCGCTACCAGCGCGTGGAAAATCCCCCATACAGTACCAAACAGACCGACAAACGGTGCCAGCGATGCAATAGTTCCGAGTACCGATACGCCTTTTTCTGCAGAGGCTTTTTCTGCCGAAATCTGGCGTAACAGCGCCTGCTCTGCCACGGCCTTGCGCTGTTCAAAACTTAAAGGCGCAAATTTGGCTTTCAGGCTGTTCAGCGCTTGAGCGAGTTGAGCATAGGCTTGCTGTTTAAGTTGGCGGGTGCCCATCAGACGCAGCACAAAAATTGTCCAGGTCGCAATCGACATTGCCAGTAACACGAAATACAGTGTTTTGCTGACTGCATCTGCATGTTGCCAATAAACTGAAAAGTTCATACTCGAACTCCTGATTAAAGTTAGCCGTTAGGATTCAATGTCAATTCAAAGGGTTGCTCGGCACGAATTGGATAAGCAACGCCATTTTCCTTGTACGGTTTGAATTTTGCACTACGCACAGCGCGTAAAATCTTTTCATCTAAAGCAGCAATGCCGCTTGAACGGGTAATCCGCGCACTGGTAATTGAGCCTTTTTCATTGGCTTCAATTAAGACCACAACGCTACGGGTTTCACCCTGTAAATCTCGGTTGGTATACGATGGTTTTGGTGAGCGGCTCCACTGCACGCCCGAGCCCCCAATTGATACCGATTTGGTTGCTGGCACAGCTGGTGCAGGCGGCGCTACTGGCGCAGGCTGTACCACCGGTTGCGGTGCCGGTTTCACCACTTTGGTTTCAGAAACCGTGGTGGTAACGGTTGGCGTTGGCTGCGGCGTTGGCTCAACCGGTTTGACCACAGGTTTTGGCGCTTCGGCCTTTTTCACCTGCTGGACTTTTTCCACTTTTTTCGGTGGTGGTGGCAATGGTTTTTCAACCACCTTCACTTCTTTGACTTCTGGTGGCTTAGGCTGTGCCGGTTTTGGTTCTGCTTTTGGTTGTGGCGGTAAAGGTTTTGGGGGTTCCTGAATTTTGACAAAGCGGACTTTTAGCGGCTCCTTGTCAATCGGTTTCAGTTCCGGTGATTCCATCTGGCTAACCGCCCACAACACCCCGATATGGCCAATAACCACGGCCACCAGTGCAGACAGCACTTTCTTTTTCATGGGATGAGGAGATTGCATCATGGGAGTAGAAGATGGACTCATTAAACTCAGTTACCTTAAAGAGGTGATAGCCAGTTTCAGATTTGACCTATCAAGCTCATCGGTTAGCACAATTAAAGTACCGCAATGATAAATGAGAAGTGTTTTCATTTGCAACAATTAATTTGGCTATTTTAATGGCTTTTTCAAATAATCAATAAAAAAGGCATACTAAAAGTATGCCTTTAAATCTGCTGATTCACAACAACTTATTGGAATACCACTGTTTTATTGCCATCGACAATAATCCGGTCTTCCAGATGCCATTTCACTGCACGCGCCAGCACGTTACGCTCCACATCCTGACCCAGTTCACGCAGCTGCTCGACCGTAAAATCGTGGCTGACACGCTCCACATCCTGCTCGATAATCGGGCCCTGGTCTAAATCCGCGGTCACATAGTGCGCAGTTGCCCCAATCAGTTTCACGCCTTTGTCATAGGCTTGCTGATACGGGTTGGCGCCAACGAAAGCTGGCAGGAAGGAATGGTGAATATTGATCACTTTCATTTCCCATTTGCTGACAAATTCTTCATCCAGAATCTGCATATAACGTGCCAGCACCAGTACATCATTGCCCTGCATCAATTCATCAATTTTGGCATAGGCTTCGCGTTTATTTTCCTTGTTAACCGGCACCACTTCAAATGGAATACCAAAGTTCTCAACCGCTTCACGTAAAGTTTCGTGATTCGACACCACTTTGGTGATTTCACACGGCAGACCACCACGCGCATGACGCCATAACAGTTCCAGCAAGGCATGATCGACTTTAGACACTAAAATACCGACCTTTTTCACATCGGCCACCAAGGCCAGACGCCATTGCATTTCATAACGCTCGGCCACATTGCTGGCAAAGGTCTGGATCAGGCTTTCACGACGGCTTTGCAGATGATCCAGCTCGAATTCAACGCGCATGAAATAACGCCCGCCCTGAGCTTCAGTCGCGTATTGATCAAGTGCGGTAATATTTGCTCCCTGATGATACAAAAAGCTCGATACAGCCTGCACGATACCTGGCTTATCCTCACAAGTAATCAGTAAACGTGCAGTATTCGCAGTCGTCATATTCATGTTGGTTTATATCACTAATCAGTTAAATTGAAAAAATAAGCCGGCTATTCTAGCGCGTTTCCTTAACAGACTAAATAGGGGAATCAGTTTCTGTATTCTTGCTTGAAGATAAGCTGGCAAACAGTTCCGATGAACCCAGGGTCTGTAACAGGCCTTCATAGGTTTGACGGCTTTCACCACGCAAATACGCCCCTTCCAGGAATACCATCTGACGCAGCGCCTGCCAGACCCACTTCTCTTCCAGCGTATTCGAGTCGGTAATATGCCCCGACATATACAGGAAGTTGGTCCAGTTGGTCAGCACAATCCACAGGTTAATAATTAAGGCTTCAATTTCCGAGTCGGTCATTTCCATTAAACCGGCTTCCACGAAAGCTTTATAAATTTTTTGTCCCTGCTGCATCACCTGTCCGGCAAAACGCGGATACATTTTGCGGAAATCTTCGTTATTTTCCACCAGATGATAGACATCCCGATGCAAAAAGCGGTAGTTCCATAACTGGCTGCTAAGGACCTGAAAGTAATGAATCTTATCGTTGGCATCCAGCGGACGGTCATCTGGCAAGGCCAGCATGCTCAGGGTTTCGGCCTGATACTGCTCCATCAGCTCTTTAATAATTTCGTTTTTATTGCGGAAATGATAGTACAAATTACCCGGACTCATACCCAATTCAGCTGCAATATGATTGGTCGTCACGACACGTTCGCCACGTTCATTAAAAAGTTGCAGGCTTAACTGCAAAATACGTTCTTTGGTTTTCACCGTTTTCGAGTGTGACATCCTAAAGTAACCATTCTTTCAAACTGTTAAGAAACTAACAGATAAAGTAACTTGACTATTTAGAGTAAATACTCTAAAAACTAAATTAATTGATTCAATCGAATGGTAACACGCCATGAACAGTCAAACAAAAACAACTTCGATGACCACTCCCGACAGCACGCCCCATAACCTTGATGCACAACGTTTACATGATGTTCTGGCCCTGCAGAAATACGCCTATCAGCGCTATCCGCTGCCAACCGCCAAAGAACGGATTGACCGTCTGGCACGGTTAAAACGGGTGCTGGTTAAATATCAGGATCAGTTTGCCGAAGCAATTAATGAAGACTATGGTAACCGTTCGATGGGCGAGACCAAAATTGGCGAATTACTCACCTGCCTTGAACATATCAAATACTACAGCAAAAACCTCAGTGGCTGGATGAAACCATCCAAGCGACATGTCGGAATTATTCATCAGCCGGCCAAAGCCTGGGTGCAATACCAGCCTTTGGGTGTGGTCGGCATTATTGCACCGTGGAATTATCCGCTGTTACTGTCGGTCGGTCCGTTAATCTGCGCTTTAGCAGCCGGCAACCACGCCATGATTAAAATTTCCAGTGCCTCGATGCATTTTGGCCGTGTGCTGGAAAATGCCATTGCTGAAGCTTTCCCGCAGGAACTGGTGGCGGTCATTACCGGCGGCGGTGCGATTTCCGATACCTTTAGTCATCTGTCCTTCGATAAAATGATTTTTACCGGTTCGACCAATGTCGGTAAAACCGTGATGGCGGCGGCAGCCGAAAATCTGGTGCCGGTGATTTTAGAGCTGGGCGGTAAATCGCCCGTGCTGGTGCATCCATCAAGTGATATGGCCGATGTTGCCGAGCGGATTGCGGTTGGTAAACTCTGGAATGCCGGACAGACCTGCGTGGCACCGGACTATATGTTCCTGCCTAAAGGCAAAACCGCCGAATTCCTGGGTCATTATGAACAATATATTAAGCAGATGTATCCAAGTCTGCGCGACAATCAGGATTACACCTCCATTATTAATGACAAGCAGTACAACCGGCTGCAGGGCTATTTAGACAATGCCCGTGAACAGGGCGCCCAACTGATTGAAATCAATCCGCAAAATGAACTGCTGGACGATGTACGCAAAGTCGCTCCGACCGTACTGACCGGGGTCACCACCGAAATGCGCATCATGAAAGAGGAAATTTTCGGACCACTGCTGCCCATCATGGAATATGAACAAATTGATGATGTAATCGAGTTTATTAATAGCCGTCCGCGTCCACTTGCATTATACTACTTCGACTTTGATCAGGCGCGTGCCGACTATGTCGCACAGCGTACCCATTCAGGGCATTTCGGACAAAACATGGTACTGACCCATGTCGCACAGGATGACTTACCATTTGGTGGTGTCGGTGCGTCAGGGATGGGCAAATATCATGGTCCCGAAGGATTCTTCAGTTTGTCGCATGAACGCTCGGTGATGTCTAATCCGAAGCTGTATAGCTTGAAATACATCCTGCCGCCGTTCAATAAGCCGATTCACAGACTAATTTCAAAGATGCTTCTTCGCTAAATGATCAAGGCATGAGCTATTAGCATGGCTCATGCTGCGTTTTCCTGAAAATCGCTTGTCTTTTAAGCGCATTTTTGGTATAAAACGCCCCTTGAATGAATTCATCCGTTTATTTTTGACTGGCCATACAGATTTGCTGTTGGCTAAATCAATGGAGTTACACCATGTCTAAGGTTTGCCAAGTTACCGGCAAGCGTCCAGTCGTTGGTAACAACGTCTCACACGCCAACAACAAAACTAAGCGCCGGTTCGAGCCGAACCTGCACCACCACCGTTTCTGGTTAGAAAGCGAAAAACGTTTTGTACGTCTTCGTTTAACCACTAAAGGTATGCGTATTATCGACAAATTGGGCATTGAAAAGGTTGTTGCTGACCTACGTGCTCAAGGTCAAAAGATCTAAGTAAGGAGTCAGGACAATGCGTGATAAGATTCGCTTAGTTTCTACAGCTGGTACAGGTTATTTCTATACCACGACTAAAAACAAACGTACTATGCCGGAAAAAATGGAAATCAAAAAATTTGATCCAAAAATCCGTCAACACGTAATCTTCAAAGAAGCTAAAATCAAATAATTTTGGCTTTTTGAAAAAAACGACCTCTCTGCAGGTCGTTTTTTTTGCACTTTTTTTCTTCCAGTTGTTAAAATTTCCTGATCTTTTCAATCTGGCACTCTCTGTGCTTGTCTTTTTTACCCTTAACCTTGGCTTAAGGAGTTGTTAGTGCCGCATGATGTAGAACTTATTATCTTATTGGCTGTCGGCTTTGGACTGGCCTTACTGTTCGGCTATATTGCCGCCCGTTTACGTTTACCGCCCCTGATCGGTTATCTGGTGGCCGGTATCCTGATTAGTCCAAATACGCCCGGCGTGGTCGGTGATATTCACCTGGCCAACCAGCTGGCTGAACTGGGTGTGATGTTCCTGATGTTTGGCGTCGGGATGCATTTCTCGCTCAATGACCTGATGCAAGTCAAACGGATTGCCCTGCCCGGTGCCATCCTGCAGATTACTGTCGCCACTTTACTGGGGATTGGAGTCTCGATGATGTGGGGCTGGAGTTTCGGCTCTGCACTGGTGTTCGGTCTTAGCCTGTCCTGTGCCAGTACGGTAGTTCTACTCAAAGCACTGGGGGATCGCGGCCTGCTAGACTCGGTCAACGGCAAGATTGCCGTGGGCTGGCTGCTGGTCGAAGATCTGGTGATGGTACTGGTGCTGGTACTGTTACCGGCTACTGCGGTCCTGTTGGGTGGACAGGCACTTGCCGGTAGTGCAGCTGATGAAAACATCTGGCTGACACTGGGCATTACCCTGTTAAAAGTCACCGGCTTTATTGCCTTTATGCTGATTGTCGGAAAACGATTGGTACCCTGGATTATGCAGGTGGTGGCGCGTCTAGGTTCCCGTGAACTGTTTACCCTGACTGTGGTCGCGGCGGCCGTGTCAATTGCCTTTGGTGCCTATAAAGTCTTTGGTGTGTCGATGGCACTGGGCGCCTTCTTTGCCGGTATGGTGGTGAAAGAGTCTGACTTTAGCCATCGTGCTGAAGAAGAAACCCTGCCGCTACGGGAGATTTTCTCGATCCTGTTCTTCGTGTCGGTGGGGATGCTGTTTGACCCGCGGATTCTGCTGGAAGAACCGCTGCATGTGCTGGCAGTGGTCGGCATTATCATGATTGGTAAAACCATTGCCGCCATGGCCCTAGTCCTGTTCTTCCGCTACCCGATTAACACTGCATTAACGGTGGGTGCTTCACTGGCGCAGATTGGTGAATTCTCCTTTATTCTGGCCACGCTCGGCGTATCGTTACAGCTGCTGTCTCTAGAAGGTCAAAACCTGATTCTGGCCGGTGCCCTGATTTCCATTACCTTAAACACCTTCCTGTTTTCGGCGATTGAACCGGTACAGCGCTGGATTCGCGAGCGCTCACATCTAGCCCGTTTGCTGGAACGCAGTGGCGACCCGCTGGCGATGTTACCCGATGAAGTTTCACAAGATTATCTGCGGGATCAGGTCGTGATTATTGGCCATGGTGAAGTCGGCCGCCGTATTACCAAAAACCTGATGGCGGAAAATATCAAGGTGGTGATTGCCGAAGAAAACCGTGAGATTGTTGAAAACCTGCGGGAAAAAGGCATTGCTGCGGTATCTGGTGTGGCCACTGAGCCTGGAGTACTGATTCAGGCACATATTCAACATGCCCGTTTACTGGTGATTTCACCGATGGACATTATTGATATTCATAAAATTGTTGATATTGCGACTACTTTGAATCCGCAAATTCAGGTGCTGATCTGCGCGGAAAGCAAAGAAGAAGCCGAAGTCATTCGCCGTGACAATATCGGTGAGGTGTACTTTGCCAAAGAAGAAATGGCCAAGAACATGAGCAATCATATTTTAAACCAGATTGAAATTGCCCATCATCAACCACCCTCACATTAAGCCTCAGGCACAAAAAAGCGCACCTTCAGGTGCGCTTTTGCATTCCAGAGCATGAGCCGACTAGCTCAGATACTTCGGCTGCTCATCAACCACTTCGGCCTGCCATTCATTGACCTGCTTTTCCAGCAGCCCGAATAATGCGGCCTGAATCATGTGCTGGGCGACAATTGGCGTCTGATCTCCCAGCAGGGCTTTGACTTCATCATTAAACTGGATTTTGACCAGAGGTTCCTGTTCTGAACCAGCATTACGCAATGCCAACTCACCACCTTCAAGCTGAACCAATTCCAAAATCGCGTCCTGATTTCCAAATAAGGCTTTTAACTGTTCTATAGACATAATTCCTCCATGTTCAACATGGTGGCAAAGATGGACTCTTTGCATCGCTTAGATAGTTAATATGATGTCAGGTTTTCAGAATTCAAGGGACACTGGTCGGGTTTAGAATTCCACCATTTCATTTCTGAAACCATCAATTAACTGCATCAGCTCACGATGCCATTCACGCAGGATTTTGGTATCTGGCAGCCATGCTTGCGGGGTTTGAGTGACTTTAATAATCAGGTTCGATGAAGTCTCATCTTCCGGTTCCGGTGCGCTTGGCTCCGGCGTATACTGACAAAGACGATAAGCGCGTTTTAATTCAGCAATAAAGCCTTCTTTGGCCAGTTTTTGCAGAATCACCACTTCAGGCGATACCTGACCTTTGGCCGCCATCGCTTCTTCAATTGATTTTAAAGTCGGCTGCAGCTCATTCAGGCGGTAGTAACGCATCAGTTCCTGCAAAAAGGCCAGTACAGCACCATGCAGATGAAACACCGCTGCTTCGCGATGTGCCTGCGCCTGCTGGATATGTTCGGTTTGTTCGGCTTGCTGACATGAAAGACGGGCAAAATACAGTTTTTGATTGGTACGGTCGGCATGAAAGTGAGCAACACGGGACATGAATAGCGTTCCTAAATTTTGGCTTTTATTTCAACATTAAGCTTAAACGCTCTGCGTCCAAATGCCCAACAAAAAATACATATGAGCGCTATCATCAGCATCGATATTTTCTACGATAAGTTTAAATAGAGAAAAATGCAGCGCTAAAAAAGGAGCCACTAAGGACTCCTGTTGATGTTCAAGCTTTCGGCTTGTCTTCCGCAGCTTTAACGCGAATGCCAGCACCTTTGACTTTCAGGGTATTCAGGCCCTTAATCGCTTTGACGGCTTCACGACCATGCGGCATTTCCACAAAGCCAAACCCTTTGGACTTGCCACTGTCAGCCTCTTTAACAATCACCGCAGATTCGACTGTGCCAAACGGCTGAAACAGCGCCAGCAGTTCAGCATCGGTGATAGAACGCTCTAAATTACGTACAAGAATTTTCATTTACTTTTTCCAAATAGGCCAAATCATCCAAAAGCATGCGCCTACTCTACTCTGGAGATTGTGCATCAAGCTGCACAACACATGACTCTAGTTTAATCGAGATCAATCCCAAAATCTAAACGAATCTTCTGGCGTTCGATCAGCGCACTTTTAACAGTTTGTTCACGGGTTTTATAGTGGGTTTCACTTTGACACAGGTTACGGGTCAAATCGTTCAGAAAATAGCTTTCCACAGTACGCCCCTGTTCATCGACCGTATCTCTGGCCCACCAGCTGATGTTCTGCTTGGTCAGAATCAGCTCGTTTTGCGCCCGGGTTAAAGCCACATACAGCACCCGGCGTTCTTCTTCAACTTCGTCAAAATTCCCTTGCGCCCGTGCATGTGGATACTGCCCGGCAGTGACATTGGCCACATAGCAGACCTTCTGCTCGGTACCTTTGGCCGAGTGAATGGTAATGAGCGTGACCACATCATCATCTGACTGACGTTCAATTTCACTAATCGAAATCGGATCAAGCACATATTCTTCCAGAAACTCGCTGAGCTGACCGTGTTTGCTGGCCAGCTGCTTGACCAGATCAAAATCTTTAAGCCGTTTTGACCAGTCTTTTTTGGCGTAATTCTGTTCCAGCTGCTCCACCAGTGCCTCAATCGCCAGACTGACACAGACGTCGACTTCCTGTTTCAGTACCGCCATTTGCTTCATAATCAAAATGGTTTTATCCGGAATCCGGCCAAATTTCTCCAGCTTTTCCGCAATCTGCTCCATTTCCGGATTCAACAATAACTGCTGTGCCAGTTTACTGGCACCGACATCTCCCACGCCATTCCACAGGGTCAGAAAACGCATCCAGGCAATATCATCGGCCGGATTGGCAATGACCCGCAGCAGACTGAGCAAATCCTTAACGTGTGCCGATTCCAGTAATTTCATGCCGCCAATAAAACGATACGGAACATTGGCGGCAATAAAGGCCGCTTCAATATGCCGCGCGGCAAAACTGGAACGCACCAGCACCATATGCTCCTGCCATGCTGCGCCATGGATAAAGTGACGCTCTTTGATATCAATGGCAATCCATTTGGCTTCATCAAACTCATTCGGAAAAATGTGCATGCGCGGTTTTAAGCCGCTGCCGCGATACGCCTCCAGCCGTTTGTCATAGCCGATCGGACTTTGCTCCAGCAACCAGTTCGACAGATCCAAAATTTCCTGGGTTGAACGATAATTACGCTCCAGCTTATAAATCTGGGCACCCGGAACACGTTCTTTAAAGTGATGAATGTTTTCAAAGTCTGCACCACGGAAACCGTAAATCGACTGCGCATCATCACCAACACAGAACAGCTGCACCCGCTCTTTTAACGGCTCTAGTAAGGCCCATTGCAAAGGATTGGTGTCCTGCATTTCATCGACCAGCATGTGCTGGCACAACGACGCGACATAATCGACCAGCCCCTCTGATTGGGCCAGCGCCGAAGCGACAATTGCCAGAATATCGTCATAATCCAGAAAATGACGCGCCTGCTTGCGCGCTTCATATTCTTTCATGATCTCGGCAATCTGATCTTTATAATCCAGACATTCCGGTAACTGTTTTTCCAGGGCAATACTCAGTTTTTGCCGGGTATTGCGGGCAAATGAATACAGGTCACACAGCTGCTGTGGCTTGGGCAAGGCATTTGGATTTTTCTTGTCATCTTTACCACGCAGTAAACGGAACATCATGATCTGGTCATCACGATCAATAATCGAGAACTGTTCCAGCCCAAAGGCTTTTGGAATCCGGCGCAGCAGATACATACAGAAGGTATGGAAGGTCGAAGCACGCAAGCCCTTGGCCTGCTCGCCCAGCGCCAGTTCGACCCGCGCTACAATTTCGGCAGCGGCACGGCGGGTAAAGGTTAAAATCTGAATCTGGTTGGCCGGAACGCCCTGATCAATCAGATAAGCCGCACGCGCCACAATGGTTTTGGTTTTGCCACAGCCTGCCCCAGCCAAGACCAAACTGTGCTTTGCTTCAGTGGTGGCTGCATTTTTCTGTTGGGGATTTAACTCGTCGATGAGCTGTGCAAGTGACATACCAAATCATTTCTCGAAAATTCAAAGCGAGATCTTATCATAAGCATCCCATCAACATAAAAACTAGCCTATTTGTAAACCCGGATCGTTTTCGAATTGAGTACTTCGTATTGCAGCCCCAGCTGTCTGGTCGTTACGTCCAAAAATTCAAAAAAGTTCGCATTGCGTAAATGAAGGGGGAATTGATGATTCATGTCGACATCTGAATCCACAATCAGCGTGACCTTCTTTTCAATTGCCAGCAGATTTTTTAAAACGTTCAGATGTATCTCATCAAAATTAAAAGACAGTACTCTCGGCTGTGAGTTTTGCTGTACAGGATTTTTCTTGAGATAATTTTGCATATTTTCGCGGTAGGCTGGTTTTGCAAAACCGTGTACGGTGATGCAGCTTAATATCAAAACCAAGATGATCTTTTTCATGATTTCCCTATTTATCATTTTTTTAAACCCTTTTGGCATCTGGGTTTATCACGATTTCTTTAGCGATCGCATGACATTTTCGACGCTGTCGGTTAAATTATTTTCTGCATTTCGAATCGCATCTTCTACTGAAATATCAGGTAGATTAATGCCAATAATCTGTGTAAATCCCGCCTCTAGCAGTGGCTCAATATCTTCACCAATCATTCCTGCAAACGCATAGACCGGTTTATTCAAGCTTTTCGCAACCTGTGCCACGCCAAATGGGGTTTTGCCCATGAAGGTCTGCCGATCAATTTTCCCTTCGCCGGTCAGGACCACATCGGCCTGTGCAATTTTTTCAGCCAACCCGGTTTGCTGAATCAGCAGTTCAACACCTGACTGAATTTTTGCGCGAGCAAAAGCAAGCAAGCCAAAACCCAGTCCACCGGCAGCACCAGCCCCGGCCTGATGTTGGACCTTGACCCCAAGCGTTGTTTCAACCAGATTGGCAAAATAACCCAAGTTCTGATCGAGAATTTTGACCAGCTCCGGTGTGGCACCTTTTTGCGGTCCAAAAATGGCCGAGGCGCCATGTTCACCACAGAGCGGATTATTGACATCGCTGGCAATCAGCATCTCGGTGGTTGCCAAACGGGCATCCAAAGCACTAAGGTCAATCTCACAGATCTGCTTTAAATTGCCGCCACAAGGTTGCACCTCCAGGCCAGCCTGATCTAAAAATTTCACCCCCAACGCTTGCGCCATTCCACTGCCGGCATCATTGGTGACACTGCCGCCCAGTCCAATCACGATTTTAGACACGCCCAGATCCAGCGCCTGGCGGATCATCTCGCCAGTGCCATAAGTAGAAGTAAGCGCCGGATTGCGCTGCGCCAACGGAATAAGATGAATACCATTGGCCTTGGCCATTTCAATGACTGCAGTTTTGCCGTCGTCAATCAGGGCAAAGTAGCTTTCAACCTGTTGCTGCGGCAAAGGACCGCGTACCCGACACGAAACTTTCTGCCCGGTACATGCATTTAACAGGGCATCGACGGTGCCTTCACCGCCATCGGCCAGCGGTACCAAGCGACAGATTGCATCCGGAAACTGCCGCAAGATTCCGCGCTGCATGGCCTGGGCGGCCTGTACTGCGCTCAGGCTTTCTTTAAAGGAATCTGGTGCAATCACAAAACGAAGTGGCATGTGGTTTATCCCCAGCGTGGGTGTCCATTGTGGATAAGTGTTGACTTATCCGCATATTAGCGTAGCCAGCCAATTTCCGCAGCGGTCAGGTCATTAATCACGGTGTATTGCAGGCTGTCCGGCATTTTGCTGGTGCTGCTACTTAGCGGAATATGCCCGCCCATTAACTCAGCTTTCTGCTGTGGATAGCGTGGCTGTTGCTGCGGGTTGGCATAACCCAGCGGATAAATCGGCAGTCCGGTGGCCAGATCATATTTATCACGGGCGCCAAAAGCATGCAGTAATTCATGTGCCAGTACCACATGATTCTGCTGGTTCTGACGCTCGGCGGCAAACAGGTTAACCGAACCAATCCGGCCTTTTTCCAGCGCGGTAGAATGTTTTAAAGCTTTTTGATGGGCTGGATCATAATAGTTTAAATACAGGGTCACATGCGGTGCGCCATCAACCGACTGATGCTGACGCCAGGCATAAAACCGGAACTTGAGGCTCCAGATGATGCTATCGAGTAAAGAAGCCTGTTCCGGCACCTGTGGCGGCAACTGTTTCAGTTCCCGGCCAAGCTGCAGATAAAAATATACCGGTTGCTGGCGATACTGTGCCGCGGCCTGCTGCAAATACTGCTGCACCGTTTGAAAACTGCTGTTAGACAGCTGCTGGATATAACGCTGGGTGCTGTCCTGTCCATCGGCATTCACCGGATGCAAGAGCACCCGCACCGGTTTAGTCCAGTCCTGATTCTGGTCACGATAGGCATTTACCGCCACAATGAAAAGAATCAGCAACAGGATCAGGATACGAATCTTTTTCCACATCGGCTTAAGCGCTCTGTTTTTTGAGTTTTCTCAGATACATCTGACTCATTTCAATTTTGGTTTCAAACAGATTCAGAGTTTTAATGAGTCCGGAAAGCTTGGCCCGGCCATAGTTTCTGGAATCAAAATCCGGTTTTACCGCGCTGATATATTGCCCGACCATGCCCAGATTGGCCCAGCCATTTTCATCGGCATTGTCTTTGACTGCTTTATAAATCAGATTCAGTGTGGCGCGATCCATCATCTCTGCAGCCGGGTTTTCTTTCGGCACAGTGCTGGATTTTAGCTCGGAGTTTTTTGCACTTTCTAGGTTCTTTTTGTCCTGAACCGGGCTGATTTCATCTTCTTCAGCATTTTTCAGTTCATTTTCAGAGATCAGGTTTTCAATATAAATAAATTTATCACAGGCTTTTTTAAAGGCTTCCGGAGTGGATTTTTTGCCAAATCCATAAACACTGAGGCCATTTTCACGAATCCGTGAGGCCAGCGGAGTAAAGTCACTGTCACTGGACACAATACAGAAACCATCCAGCGCTCCGGCATAGAGCAAATCCATGGCATCAATAATCAGGATCATGTCGGTGGCATCTTTGCCTTTGGTATAGGCAAACTGCTGTACCGGGGTAATGGCATGCGGCAACAGCACATCACGCCACTTTTTCAGGGTTTCACTGCTCCAGTCCCCATAGACCCGTTTCACGCTGGCAATGCCATATTTGGCGACTTCTTCAAGCACCGAAGCAATAGCGTGAATCGAAGAGTTATCGGCATCAATTAACACCGCAAATTTTTTTGTTTGGATATCCACCGGTTCCCCAAGCGCTTATTATTCAAATTTATTGTGGAGTTGATTTTGACATAAAAAATGCCGATTGATGTCGGCATTTTTTATTTTTAGCTTTTAGGCTTCAACCCATTTGCCATCCTGATATACCAGACTCCATTTGGTCTGCTTGCCTTCAGGGGTTTCAGAGCCAATATATTGCGCCTGATTTTTACGGCTGAATTTCACCAGAGTCGGGTTGCCTTCTGGGTCTACATCGGGTGCTTGCAAAATGAATTGATATTTTGGATCAAGCTGGTCAGCAACCGTACGCAGTTCCGCCACCTTCGGTGCACGGGTTTCACGCACTTTCGGGAACTTGCTGGCCGCCAGGAATAGACCGGCAGCGCCATCACGCAGGACAAAGAAGTCATCGTGCTTGGTCGAGCGTAAATGTTCCATCTTGATGGGGTCGACACGCGGCGGCGCAGGCTGACCGTTTTTCAAGACTTTACGGGTATTGTCACAGCTGGTGCAGGCAAAGTATGGACCAAAACGGCCAGTTTTCAGCTGCATTTCGCCATCACATTTATCACATGGAATGGTCGGGCCATCATAGCCTTTAATCTTGAACTCGCCTTCTTCCAGCTCAAAACCGGCGCAGTCCGGGTTATTACCGCAAATATGCAATTTACGGCCACCATCAATCACGTAGCTATCCATGGCGGTTTCGCAAATCGGGCAGCGTTTTTTCGACATCAGGTCAGCAGTTTCAGCACTGTCATCATCTGACAGGGCTGCCAGAGATTCAACAGGTGTTAAATTCAAAGTGCCCTTACAGCGTTCTTTTGGCGGCAGGTTATAACCGGAACAGCCCAGGAATACCCCGGTAGTGCCGGTACGAATCTGCATTGGACGTTCGCATTCCGGACAATGCACGGCATCCACTTCCACCGGCAGGTTACGGCGCATGCCCTGTTCGCCCTGTGCATTGGTCAAACGGGTTTTAAAATCACCATAGAAGCTGTCGAGCAGATCTTTCCAGTTGCGTTCACCATCGGCCACTTTATCCAGCTGACCTTCTAAGTCCGCGGTAAAGTCGTAGTTCATCAGGTTGTTAAAGCTTTCATCCAGACGGTCGGTGACAATTTCACCCATCTTTTCCGCAAACAGGCGGCGGTTTTCCAGCTTGACATAACCACGGTCCTGAATGGTGGAAATAATCGCCGCATAGGTCGATGGACGGCCAATGCCACGTTTTTCCAGTTCTTTCACCAGCGAGGCTTCGGTAAAACGTGCCGGCGGCTTGGTAAAGTGTTGTGATGGGTCCAGCTTTTGCAGTTTCAGCACTTCGCCGACTTTCACTGCTGGCAGCAATACATCATCATCAGACTTGTTCTGACCACGCACTTTGGTAAAGCCATCAAAGACCAGGGTACGGCCTTTGGCTTTCAGTTCTACCCCATTGGCATTGACCAGAATGGTCGACGATAAATATTCGGCCGGAGTCATCTGACAGGCCACAAACTGACGCCAGATTAAATCGTATAAACGCTGGGCATCACGCTCGACACCGGCCAGGCTGTCGCCTTTCAGACCAACATTGGATGGACGAATCGCTTCGTGAGCCTCTTGCGCGCCGGCTTTGTTGCCGTAACGGTTTGGCTTGGCCGGTAAATATTTCTGGCCGTACTCGGATTCAATATGCGTACGCACCATATTCACGGCGTCATCACTCAGGAACGTCGAGTCGGTACGCATATAGGTAATAAAACCGGCTTCATACAGACGCTGTGCCAGCATCATGGTTTTCTTGACCGAGAAACCTAAGCGGGTACTGGCCGCCTGTTGCAGCGTTGAGGTGATATACGGCGCACTCGGATTCACCTTGGTCGGCTTGTCTTCACGTGCAGCCACCGTATAGTCTGCATCTTTAATCAGGTTCAGCAAGGCATCGGTTTCAGCCTTGTTACGCAGCTTTAGGGTCTTGCCATTTTGCTTGACTGCTTCCAGACGAATATCATCTTGTGCAGATTTGGTATCGGCAAATACCTGCCAGTATTCTTCCGGAATGAAGGCACGAATTTCACGTTCACGCTCTACCACCAGTTTCACGGCTACTGACTGGACACGACCGGCTGACAGACCACGGGCAATTTTTTCCCACAGCAATGGCGAAATCATAAAGCCAACCACACGGTCCAGGAAACGGCGCGCCTGCTGCGCATTGACTTTATTGGTGTCTAGACGTGCCGGATGCTTAAAGGCTTCCTGAATGGCATTTTTGGTAATTTCGTTAAATACCACACGCTGATAACGCGCATCATCACCGCCAATGACTTCTTTTAAATGCCAGGCAATGGCTTCCCCTTCACGGTCCAAATCCGTTGCCAGATAGACTTCATCGACCTGCGATGCCAGTTTTTTCAATTCAGCAACAACATTTTCCTTGCCCGGTAGCACTTCATACTGGGCTTTCCAGCCATGCTCCGGGTCTACCCCCATGCGGTTGACCAAGGCCTGCTGAGCTTTTTCTGCTTTTTGTGCTTCGGTCAGTTTGGCACGTGTGGTGGTTTTCTTTTCTGTACTTTTACTGGCGCCTGTAGGCAAATCACGCACGTGACCGACCGACGACTTTACAATGTAATTCGAACCGAGGTATTTGTTGATTGTTTTCGCTTTTGCAGGCGACTCCACAATCACCAAGGCACGCTTAGCGCCATCGGCAGATTTTGCTGTAGTGCTTTTCGATGTGGAGCGAGGAGCGTTCGCCATAGTTAACCGTAGTTCCTGTGAAAATGTTTTAAATTAAAGTTCAGCCAAAGAATGTAAATATGCCTTGATGTCATCCAGTTGGGTGGCTTTCAGATCAGCTTCTTCATCCCAATAGAGTCCTACACAGTTTGCCTGCATATCAATAGCATAAATGCCCTTTAATGCAACGGGTGTATGATTAAATTTTTCCTCACCATGCACCAGTTCAAGCTGCTGATCGACCACCCGGGCGCGCATTAACGGCAAGCGGGCCTCTGGAATCAATACGCTATAATAGGCCACCATACTGGCACGGCTTTCTGTGGCCATCGGAATTTTGGTCCAGTCCGGCGCAGCCACCAGACGCGGATGCAGGCCCATCTTGCGGGCTTTTTCACGCATCAGGCCGAGGGCTTTTTCTCTTGGACTGACACGCAAACCAAAAATCGAGCCCAGCACAAAAATGATGATGGCCAGTGCCACCCAAATTCCAGTATTTTCCATAGCTCAACCTTTATGTTCTTTTATTAGAGTTGCATAAGCGCCATATAAAACGCAAGTTTGCACGATAAAATTAATTCAGGAACATTTCGTGGCTATAGACCACTTCATGCCCGTTCCAGTAGATATAGCCTTTTTCCAGCAGTTCCTTGAGCAATAACCGCACGTCGGACTGGGGAAACATCTGTTCTAACAGGTCACGCAAGGCATAAATATCTTTGGGTTTATCGGCTTTCAGTTCGCGCAGTTTACGCGCCACTTCCAGCTGTACCGGATCAATCTGGTCAAAGTTTTTAAACAGCGGCTGCTGCGCACTTTGAATCGGCGCGGCGACAGAGTCCTGTTCAATAACAGGAGCAGCTCCGCTTTCTGTCGACTGTAACTGTTTTAAGGCCTGATCCAGACTGCTGGCCACCGGTGTTTTTTCAGCAGAGGCATTTAAATCCAGCTGAATCCACTGTTTCAGCACCTTCTTGCGAAAGGCAATTTGCTCATCATAACGCTTGATAATTTTCAGATTAATTAACAAACCGACCAGACGCTGGGCTTTTTCCGGCACCACCTGCAAAATATTGCAGAGAGAGTTTTTCAGCTTCTCGACCGTATTCGGTTTACCGCTCATTTTTGCCAGAGCATCGCAATATTTTTTGACCAGTTGCAAATACGGTTTTTGCTGGATGGTGGCAATGCTCGGCAAGCTGTATTTTGGCGTATGAAGTGGCTGCGCCGCATCTTCTGGCTGAATCAAAATCAGATGGGCACTGATATTCGAGGCCTGTAGCATCTGCACCAGAATATCGCTGCTGTCCTGGGCCGAAATAATTTCGACATGGCTATCTGGCTCAAGTAATGCCATTAACTGCCCGACCACCACGGCATATTCAAACTCTTTATGCGGTGCTTCCGGGGTGTCCAGTACCACCACCTGAGCGCTGTTCATCCAGCTGGCCAGTTCAGTCAGGTCATCCAGCGCGTACTCAAAGCGTCCGGCACAGTTAAACAGGTAGAGTGTCGAATAATGCTGCAGAATATCGCGCAGCAGTTGTGCCGTAGGCATATTCTGTTCAAGATCTAAAAGTACAACTTTCTGGGTCATGACAAAAAATAAAGGATCTGAGAGCCGAAAGTGGGCATTAGAGCCGGAAGTGAGATAAAGGTCAAATTTTTTTATTGTGGCGCTGTGATCGCTGCCTCAAAAGCGGCTGGAGCTAAACCGATCTACCAGTATCTTCTTTATATGGATACCTTAAAATAAACCCGCATTCAGGCTGCGGGTGTATTCATAGATTGTGCGGAATGTTCTAGCAATTGACAGATTAATAATGCGGCGGAATATTGGTCAGCGGATCGAAGGGAGCAATGCCTTCAGACAGGTCAGCTGACTCAACCCGTTGATAAAGCAGCTGCATTTGTTTCTTGAGGTCGGCAATTTCCAGATTCTGTTTAGTCACCTGCTCATTCAGCTGTTCAACTAAATCATCTAAAAATGCAATTCGGACTTGCAAATCTTCAATGGGTGCGGAAAATGACGCCTGATCATTTAGATTTTGTTGTTTAGTCATTTTAAATCCTCATTTGAGATTTTTCAGGAAACACTATGGCCTATATTACCCTAAGGGATGTCCAACTCGCGTTTGGTGGACCCGCCCTGCTCGACGGCGCGAACTTTACTCTTGAACGTGGCGAACGAGTGTGTTTGATCGGCCGTAATGGTGAAGGTAAGTCTACCTTACTTAAACTGATTGAAGGAAGCTTACTGCCCGATGCCGGTGAAGTCTCGATTCAAAATGGCTTAACCGTGTCCATGCTCACCCAGGATGTCCCGATGGATTCGGGCAAGGTTGCCGATATTGTCGCCGATGGTGCCGGTGAAGCAGCAGAGGTCCTGCGTGCCTATCATGCCGCCAATGATGCCTGCGTACTGGGCGATATGGCCGCCTGCGAGCGCATGGGTGAACTGCAACACAAACTGGATCAGCTTGATGGCTGGGCACTGGAAAACAAGGTCAACTCTATTTTAAGCAAAATGGGGCTGGACCCGAATGCCGATCTGGCAGATCTTTCCGGTGGCCGTAAACGCCGCGTGCTGCTGGCCCGTGCCCTGCTGACCCAACCGGACATCCTGTTACTGGATGAGCCGACTAACCATTTAGATGTTGAAAGTATCGAATGGCTGGAAAAATTCCTGCTCGATCAGAACAACCTGACCTTATTGTTTATTTCGCACGACCGGACCTTTGTCGACAGTCTGGCAACCCGTATTGTCGAACTGGATCGCGGGATTCTGCGCAGTTATGAAGGCAACTATTCACGCTATCTGGATCTCAAAGCCCAGCAGCTGGAAGCAGAAGAAAAACAGAATGCCCTGTTTGAGAAAAAACTGGCCGAAGAAGAAGCCTGGATCCGTCAGGGTATTAAAGCGCGTCGTACCCGCAACGAAGGTCGTGTTCGTGCCCTGAAAGCCTTACGCGAAGAATCCAAAGCGCGTCGCTTCCAGCAAGGCAAAGTCAACATGGGCGTACAGGAAGCTGCGCGTTCAGGCAAACTGGTCTTTGATATTGAGCATCTGGGCGTCAGCTATGATGGCAAGCCGCTAATCAAAGACTTCTCGGCCATTGTCATGCGTGGCGACCGGATTGGTCTGGTCGGAGATAACGGGGTCGGTAAAACCACCCTGATTAAAGCCATTTTGGATGAAGTGGAACACAGCGGTACCGTTAAAATTGGCACCCAACTGGAAATTGCCTATTTTGATCAGCTGCGTAACCAGCTGGATTTGGAAAAATCGGTCAAGGACAACGTTTCTGAAGGTTCTGACTTTGTTGATGTCAATGGACAGCGCCGTCATATCTACAGCTATCTGCAAGATTTCCTGTTTAACCCGGAACGTGCGCGTACCCCGGTCAAAGCCTTGTCCGGCGGTGAACGTAACCGCGTGCTACTGGCCAAACTCTTGCTGAAACCATCCAATTTAATTGTGATGGATGAGCCGACTAACGATCTGGATATGGTCACGCTGGAACTGCTGGAAGAAATGCTGGCTGAATACAAAGGCACCTTGCTGCTAATTTCGCATGACCGTGCCTTTATGGACAACGTGGTTACCTCGACCTGGGTGTTTGATGGCAAAGGCCATATTGAAGAATATGTCGGCGGCTATCAGGACTATTTACAGCAGCGTCCGGATCAAACCGTGGTTGACCAGAAAATGGCGGTGAAAAAGGCCCAGGCCAAGGCAGAAGCAGCAAAAGTAGAAGCTGCTCCGGCGCCTGTGAAAAAGAAACTCAGCTATAAAGATCAGCGTGAGCTGGACCAGCTGCCGGCTGAAATTGAAGCGCTGGAAACAGAACAGGCTGCACTGTCAGAAAAACTGGCTGATGGTTCCTGGTTTGTATCCGATGCCGAAGCTGCAACCCAGGCTTCGCAGCGTCTGGCAGAAATTGAAGAAATCCTGCTGGAAAAACTGGAACGCTGGGATGAGCTGGAAAATATGAGCAAAGGCGGTTAATTCACCCGTTCCGCAGCATCTGCCGGACAGCGGCAGATGCTTTTTATCTTCAAAATCGTTCATGCTACACTGCATTTAACCTTCATTTTAAAACGTCACTATGCCGCAACCGCAAGATTATCAACCTGGTGAATTTCAATGGTCCTTTCTGCTACCGAAATACTGGAGCATCTGGATCGGTATTATCTTCCTGATGATTTTGGCAATCTTGCCGTGGGCCATTCAGTACCGTTTAGGCCAGTGGCTGGGCCAGCTGGCGTTTCGCTATCTGCATTCACGCCGTAAAACCACTGTCCGCAATCTGGAGCTTTGCTTTCCGGAATGGTCTGCGCAAGAGGTGCAGGACAACGCGCGCCAGGTTTTTGTTGACCAGATGATTGGCGTATTTGAAACCCTAAATGCCTGGTATAGCCCGAAATGGTTCCAGGGCCGGGTCAGTATTGAAGGTCTGGAATATATTCAGCAGGCGCAAGCGGAAGGCAAAGGCGTCTTGTTGCTGGGCACCCACTCGACCCTGCTTGATGCCGGCGGCTATTTATGTGCCCAGTATTTTGAACCCGATGTGGTCTATCGTCCGCAGAACAATCCGCTGTTAGATATGCTGATTTACCGCTGCCGGGCCACCATTTATGCCCATCAGATTGACCATGATGATATGCGTGGTCTGGTACGTAACCTGAAAAATGGCCATGCCATCTGGTACAGTCCGGATCAGGATTTTGGCCTGAAACAAGGCGTAATGGCGCCATTCTTTGGCGTGCCGGCAGCCACCGTGACTGCGCATCGTCGTTTACTGAAAATGACCAAAGCCGCCGCAATTCCGCTGTATTTCTACCGCCATGGTGATCTTAAAAATCCGAAATATCATGTCTTGATTGAGCCACCGGTTGAGCGTTTACCAAGTGAGGATGAAGTCGATGATGCGACGCGTGTTAATTTGATTATTGAACGTCAGCTGCGCATCGCGCCGACTCAATATATGTGGTTTCATCGCCGTTTTAAGACCCGTCCACAAGGCTATGAGCAGCTGTACTAAGCAATACAGCTGTATTAAGCCAATCTTTCTGCGAGTCAAATACCATATGCTGATCAAAATACCAGGACACGACAGCCCATAAAGTTAAACCCGAGTTCTGCATCCTGCAAAACTCGGGCTTATGAGGTTGTGCTTTCAAAACTTTTTTGTTGTTATCTCTGGCTTTCCATTCCTGCATCATCTCCATGATGACAATCCACCGGCTTCAACTTCCTTAACGGGACTCTCCTTTCCCAACTCCATCTGCCGATATGCTTAGAATACGCAGCTTGCTCGGTTTCAGCTATTGGCCATCGGCCTAAATCTGTGTAAGCCATTTCTTACACTTTTCCTCAAATTTCATGGCGTCTTGCTGCCCTGCTTATAATCCTGAGCCAAATCATCGGTCACGATTTTTTCTTCCCGCTCGGCTTTTTCAATACCCTCCTGAATCGCCTCCTGCGCTTCTTCTTCATCGGCTTCAGTCTGTTCCAGCTCTTCCTGAATGTGCTCAAACACCCGACCGGTCTGTAACACCACATAGACCGGAAAATGATCTGAGCCCATATGTGGCAAACGCTTCATCTCCACCAGGGCAAAATCGGTACTGTGAAACACATGGTCCAGCGACCAGCGCAATAAGGGATAATCGGCATGGAAAGTATTGACATAATGCCGGCCGACGCGCGGGTCCAGCAGGCCACTGATGCGCTGAAACAGGCGGGTGGTGCGTGACCAGGCCACATCATTCAGGTCGCCCATCACAATACAGCTTTCATCCAGATCTTTAATCTGATCGCCGACAATTAATAGCTCGGCATCACGCAGGGTCGAATCTTTGGCTTCAGTCGGACTCGGCGGTTTCGGATGCAGACAATACAGCTGCACCGGCTGGCCTGAACGCAGGATCACTGTGGTATGAATTGACGGAATTTCATCACTAAGGATAAATTTCACTTCGGTTTCTTTTAAGGGCAGGCGGCTATAGAGATGCATGCCATATAAATTGTCCAGCGGCACCGGCACGCGATAAGGATAATCCGGCTCAATCACCGCCAGCTGCTGCTGCCAGACCGTATCGGTTTCCAGTGTCAGTACCAAATCGGGCTGGTATTTCCGGATTTCAGCAATGAGCAGGTGATATTTCTGGTTGGTGGTCAGCACATTGGAGACCATTAACGAAATTTGCTGATCAGGGTTCAGCTGCTCCGGCTTAACCTTTTTAACCTGCTTTTTCCAGATAAAGGTATAAGGCAGCACCATTTTCAGCTGGTACGCCAGGGCGGCAATCAGACCGGTTAAAATCACATAGCGCGGCGTATCCCAGGCAGCATCCCACAGCAGCATCAGCACAAAGGCCACAATCCCCAGCACCAGAACCTGTAATCTGGGAAAATCGGCACCTCGAAACCACCATTCATCGCGCGGAATCAGCGACCAGAAGCTGATCCAGATGACGAAAATGGCCAGCATTTCCACCCAAATCATATGCACCTACTTAGAAAGTTCATTTTTCTCGTTTTTTTTAAATAGAAATCTAACGTTATCAATTTTGTATGTAACACAAACAAGTTATTTCACTCAATAATAATGATGTTTTGATTATGTAGAGCTTGCAGTTGTGTCCCCTTTTGATACACTCATACTCCTTTTTGTTTTTTTACGCACCGAGGCAAAGTGACATGAAAGTAGGTCTGGTCGGTTGGCGCGGGATGGTAGGTTCCGTCCTTATGCAACGTATGGTTGAAGAGAATGATTTTGCTCATTTTGAGCCATTTTATTTCTCTACCAGTAATGCCGGTGGTGAAGCACCAGCGTTTGGCGGTAAAACTGCCCCAGCACTTATGGATGCAACGGACATTAACAGTCTGAAGCAAATGGATGTCATTATTACCTGTCAAGGTGGCGACTATACCTCAGACGTGTTCCCGAAACTGAAAGCTGAAGGCTGGAACGGTTACTGGATTGATGCAGCATCTACCCTGCGTATGGATGATGAAGCGATTATCGTACTTGATCCGGTGAACATGAACGTGATTAAAGACGGTCTGGTGAAAGGCACCAAAACATTTGTGGGCGGTAACTGTACGGTTTCACTCATGTTGATGGGCTTAGGCGGTCTGTTCCAGAACAATCTGGTGGAATGGGCAACCTCGATGACTTATCAGGCAGCTTCGGGTGCAGGCGCACAAAACATGCGTGAACTGATCACCGGTATGGGCTACCTGTATAACAACACCAAAGAACTGCTGGATGACCCACGCTCTCCAATTCTGGACATCGACTCTAAAATTGCTGAACTGCAACGTGGCGAAGGTTTCCCGTCAGCCAACTTCGGTGTACCGCTTGCCGGTTCTTTAATTCCATATATCGACAAACAGCTGGAAAATGGCCAGTCGAAAGAAGAATGGAAAGGTCAGTCTGAAACCAACAAGATTTTAGGCAACCAGCAAATCGTACCAATTGATGGTCACTGTGTCCGTATTGGTGCCATGCGTTGTCACTCTCAGGCCCTTACCCTGAAACTGCGTAAAGATGTACCTCTGGATGAAATCGAAGATATCATCGCCAGTGCCAATGACTGGTCGAAAGTGGTACCAAATACCCGTGAAGCCTCAATGACAGATTTAACGCCTGTTGCAGTAACCGGTACCTTAACTGTTCCTGTGGGCCGTTTACGCAAGCTGAACATGGGTAAGGAATACCTGGGCGCGTTCACCGTCGGTGACCAGTTACTGTGGGGTGCGGCAGAACCGTTACGCCGTATGCTACGCATCTTAATTGACTACAAAAACGCGTAAGCCTTTTAAGCAAAAGTAAATTACAAAAAGCCGATCTGAAAAGATCGGCTTTTTATGTAACTAGCCTGTAAATATTTTACAATCGACTTACAACTCGCTAATCTATTCTTTTCGCTATGCGATAAATGACCGAGCTAACGATTAAGATGACCGTATATAACAAATTAAAGATCGCGATTTTAGCTATTCTTGCCTCACAACATATTCATGCGATTAATGTCGATCCTGTTCAGATTCAGTCAGCACCTGGGGAATTGCTGTATGCTGAAATGAACTTCCGTCAGTCCAATGTCAATGCGCCAATTGAAGTCAGTCTGGCCTCGGCAGAAGATTTGATGGCCATTGGTGCCAGCCATCGTCCACCGGGTCATTTAAATTTCTTTACCCGACGTGACGGTGCTGGCAACGGAGTGATTACCATTACCTCTTCTCGGCCACTGACCGATACCGAACTGAATATTGTGGTCAAAATTCGTGAAGGCTCGGCCACGCGTTTACAGCATATTAAAACCTCACTAAAACGTAGTACCCTGGCAGAACAACGCGCGCAGTTGCAACCGAAAGAGCAGCCACTAACACCGGTCATGGTCGTGAATGAACGGGACATTGCCTTAAACTTGCCGACCAGTACCGCCTATACCACAGCCACGGCATCTGCCAGCACCACGCGCAGTGTAGAAGCACCCCTAGCGATTCAAGCCAGCCCGCCACCGGCTTTAAGTCCATCAACCACACCAGCTGTCAGCGCAGCAGCACAGCCGGCTGCAAGCCCTGTGTCAGCGGTTACGCCATCGACTTCGGCGACATCAGCTCAACCGGCCTCTACACATAACGCGGGCAACACAGCTGCCGTAAATACAGCTGCTCCGGTTTCAGCAGATCCACTGGTCAAGAAATATGCCGAGCAGTTAAAAGCTCAGCAACAGCAAGCACCGGCAAAGCCGGCACCAGTTACAGCACCCAAAGCACCTGCTCCATCTGCGCCAGCATCAACCACAGCACGGCATGTGGTGCAATCCAATGAATCGCTATGGGCAATTGCCTCACGTATTGCCGCAGAGAACCAGCAGCCGGTCGGCGAAGTGATGCAGCAGATTAAAGCCCACAATGAACATGCCTTTATTCAGGGCGATGCCAACCGTTTACGCCGCGGTGCAACCTTGAATTTACAGGCCGTCAGCAGCGGGCAAAAAGCCGCGAAAAAGACCGTGCCAATCCCGGTAACCCAGCCTTCACGCCAGTCTGGCAAGGCCAAATACCGGATCAGTCAGGCCGAAATGAGTCTGGTGGCAGAAAATCAGCAAGATTCTGCCCAAGGTTCTGCCAAAAAGAACACACAAAGCGCGCAAACCTCAGAAGAGTTGTCACTAAAAGTTATGACAGCGCGTGAGAAAACCGTTAAATTACAGAGAAACGTAACACAGTTAGAATTGGCATTAAGTCAGAAGGATCAAAGAATTCAATTACTCAATGCGCGTCTTGCTGAATTGCAACAACAGTTGAAAAAGCAACAAGCCGAAAATAAGCCAAAACTCTAACGTATTACTCAACATGATTTTTTCAGGAGAGATGGTTTATTCCTCTCTGCCTAAGGGGTAGCAACATGCTGATTTATGTGATTCCATTTATTTTGTTACTGGTCATCGCGCTGGTGTTAAAAAAGCGTGAAGCCAATAAAGAATCCGAACCAGCAGCAAAAAAACCGGCTGCAGCCAGCAAAACCAAGGCCAAAAAAAGCACCACTACGAAGAAAACTACGCTTAAAAGCACTATAGTGGCCGAGCCTGTTGCCGAACCACAAGGAAGCACACCACTTCCGGCAGATTTACGCCAGACCATTGAAACCCAGATTCGTGACCGTAACTTTTTCTCGGCCGAAGCGCAGATTAATCAGGCCCTGAAACGCGACCCGTCGTTGCATGAGCTGTATCTGCTGTTACTGGATGTGCATCTGACCCAAAAAGATGAATTTGCCACCCGCCAATTGCTGGATCATCTGAAGAACCTGGGACTGGAAGATATTCTGGCTCAGGCCAATGCCAAGGTAGATGCGCAAAAAGCCCCGCAGGCCAAAGAAGAACTTATTGAATTTACCCCAGCAACACCTGTAGCAGTTCAAGCCACTCAAGCCACACCTGCTGAAAAAGCCCAAACTACCGCAGATTTTGATGCCTTGATTCAATCCAGCAGTTCAAGCACAGCCAGCACGTCATTTGACCAGCTACAACAGTCACTCAAAACTGAAACGCCTGCCGAAGCAAAAACAGAGGAACTGCCAGCACTGGATCTGGAATTTACCCCAAGCACTCCGGCTGCGCCTGTTAACACCCCTGCGCCAGCAAAAACAGAAGAGGTTCAGCCTCTTGAATTTAATCTGTCTTTTGACTCGGCTGCCAGCACCCAAGTGGCTGCACCGGTAACACCGGTTGAGCCAGTGACTCCGGCTGCACAAGAACCTCAGGCACTGGATTTCTCGTTTGAGCTGGAAAAGACTGCAACTGAAGCCACACCTGCGACCACACCAGCTGTCACCACCCCACCTGCGGAAGAAAAATCAGACTTTAGTTTTGATTTCTCGATCAGTCCTACACCGGTGGCTGAACAGCCGGTAGAACCTGCGGTTACCGCACCAGCAGACACTGCACCGCTGTTCCAGTTTGACCTAGATAGCGCACCAACCATTGAAGCGACACCAGCAACGCCTGAAGCACCAATGGTTGAAGAACCCGCTATGGCTGCCGTGGCGGCAACCGCGGTTGATCCGCATGATCCACTGATTCAGTCCTTCCCGGAACTGGCCGAAGTCAATGAAATCCAGCTGAATCTGGAGCTGGCTCAGCAATATATTGAGCTGGGTGCCTATGATGCGGCCCGTGCCCTGCTGGCAGAAAAAGAAGCAAACTATTCTGCAGCACAGCAGCAACACGCCACGCAGTTACTCAATCAAATAGCTTCTTAAAGTAAATCTCACTAAGATAAAGCAGTCATCCTTGGCTGCTTTTTTTATGATGAAAAAAATTGCATTAATTTATATGGGCGGTACCTTTGGCTGTGTCGGCGAGCCACTCAGCCCCATGCCTGCAAAGCAGTTTCTTCCCCAGCTGCGTCATGTGCTACCGCTGCATCTATCGGTAGAATGTTTTGTGGCGCCGGTGATTCAGGACAGCAGCCGCTGTACCGCGACCGACTGGTTACGTCTGGTGCAGTTTATCCAGCAGCTGCAGTTACAACAGTTTCAGCATTTTGTCGTCATTCATGGCACCGATACTTTAAGCTATGCCAGTGCCGTGCTGGCACACTTTATCGCGCAGTCTGCACATGTAGTGCTGACTGGCAGCCAGTATCCACTGCTGACCATAGATGGACAGAACACCCGTGACTTCAGCGATGCGCTGGATAACCTGAATTTCGCCCTGGAATCGGTGCTGCAATTGCCGGTTGGCGTGTATCTGGCGTTTCATCATCAATGTTTCCATGGTCGCAGCGCCTTAAAATGCCACACCACTGAATTAGATGCTTTTCAGGGTCAGGCCGCCAGCAGTGCTTTACATCAAAAAGAACAAGCCGCCTACTTGGTACAGGCTGCAGATCTGGACAAAGCACAACACTTCAACTGCATGAGTGTGATGATGCAGCCGATTGGTTTAGAGCAGCAGCTCGCCAATTTGAAACTGATCGCCCAGCAGCCACCGCATTGCCTGATTTTACAAGGCTTTGGTACTGGTAATCTGGCTGTAAATGAAACACTCCTGACGTTGCTACAGTCCTTACAGACGCAAGATTGTGCCGTGATTCTGACCACCCAAGTGCCATTTGGCCCATTGGATCAGCGTTATGCGATCAGCAGCTGGATTCAGGACAGTAAAATTTTAGTCAATGATGGCTTTGGACATGCAGATCTGTATGCAAAAGCATTAAAAATGTATTTACAATACCCGCGCAGAGAACAATGGCAACAGCATTGGTATGACTAAGGCCAATTTGAGGTGAATATGCAACGTTTTGCGGTCGGGATTGAATTTTGTGGTATTCGCTACCGGGGCTGGCAAACCCAGCAACCAGGCGTCCCGAGCGTGCAGGAAACGCTGGAAAAGGTCCTCTCCAAAATTGCCGATGAACCGATTATCCTGCATGGCGCTGGCCGTACCGATGCCGGCGTGCATGCCACCAATATGGTGGCACATTTCGACACGGCAGCCATTCGCCCTGAACGTGGCTGGCTGATGGGCGCCAATAGCCAGCTACCCAAAGATATTGCGATTCAGTGGATTAAAGCCATGGACATGGATTTTCATGCCCGCTTTAAGGCCTGTGCGCGCCGCTACCGTTATGTGGTCTATAACCATCCACAGCGCCCGGCCCTGCTGCATAAACAGGTCACCCATGCCTACTATGCGCTGGATGTCGACAAGATGATTGCCGCTGCGCAAAAGTTTGAAGGCACTCATAATTTTGAAAGTTTCCGTGCCGCAGCCTGTCAGTCCAATCAGCCGGTCCGCACCGTCAGCCATTGCCGCCTGATCCGTCATGGGCATTATTTGGTGCTCGATATTCAGGCCGATGGTTTCCTGCATCATATGGTGCGGAATATCATGGGCTGTCTGCTGGAAATTGGCCAAGGTATGTATGATATTGACCATATTGATACAATTTTTGCCGCACAGGATCGTAAAGCGGCTGGCATTACCGCCCCACCCGATGGCCTGTACTTTATCCAGGCGCACTATCCAGAGCAGTTTGACTTGCCTCAAGTGCCTTTAGGTCCGCATTGGCTGAATATGCCGGAATAATTGTATTCCGCCCCCCCTTTTACTCAGGGAGTGGTTTCATTCTTGCCACTCCAAGCTTTAAAAACGAAAGTCACCCTTGCATCAAGCGGCAACTCTAAAAAAATCCCCCTTTAATCAAGGGGGACTGCGGAGATGCTTAACGCTGTTTACGTTTCCGGTACTCGACCGGTGTTTCATTGGTCCAGCGTTTAAAAGCCCGGTAAAAGGTGCTCGGTTCAGAAAATCCGGTCAGATACACAATCCGCTCCACGCTTTCATTGGTATTGGCCAGCAGTTTTTTAGCCAGACGGCAACGATAATCCGAGAGAATCTGCTGGAAACTGGTATTGGCCTCACTCAGCTGGGTGCGTAAACGACGCGGCGTGATATTCAGCTGCGCTGCCACGGTTTCCAATGTGGTTTCCCCACTTTCCAGGGTCGACCCAATCGCCCGGCGTACTTCACCGACCAGATCATAACGCGCCAGTTCCTGCAGCTTCTCCAGCGCCAGCTGCTCATGTAACTGCAACAGCTCCGGCTCGGCCTGCCACAGCGGATATTCTAAAATAGAAGGATCGAAATACAACCGTGTTTCATTCTGCCCCAGACTGACCGGGCACTCATAGACCCGGAAATATTCATCATCGGCAGCGCCCTGCTGGAAATTAAAGTCGATATACAGCGGCTGGAATTTGCCTTCGGTAATAAACTTGAAGAAACGCAAAATGCCCGACATGGCACATTCAGAAAAGTGACGATTGACAATATTGTCAGCCCACGGCTGTTGACCATTGGTTAAATAACAGCGGTCATCTTCAATCATCAGTTTGGCATCAAAGGCATCACTGATTAAACGCTGATAGGCCAGTGCCCGTTTTAAACCTTCACCAAAATTTTCCGAAGAAATAAACAGATGCTCAATCACCTGACCACGATAGAGCGGCAAATGTTCACCCAGATGCAAACCAATATCCGGGTCACGGCTGACTTCTTCCGCCGCCACCCAAAACGCATACTGCGCGCCCAAAGGCGTACGATCATTGGCCTCAACCTGATTAAGTGCGACACCTGCTTTTGTTAATATTTCTTCGGTTGGCAAACCGGCACGACGAATCGCTTGGTAGCCTAATCGCAATACAACCGATGCATCAGTTAGCTGACCCACGCAAAGACCTTCCTTGTATGTTCTTCATTTATACTTAAAAAGATTGATTTTAGATTAACTGTGATTGACCAAACTGACAACCATCCACCACGTTTTTTTGTAGAAAAAATTTAAATGTTTTGTTCGCTTATTTTACTGACAGATGATTCATCTGCGGCGGGTTTCACCTTGATTTTTTCAAAAAAATTGACTATAATTTGCGCCTTTCCAATTTGATCATCAGGTAGGCTATGGCCAATAAAGAGGAACTCATCGAGTTCGAAGGCGTTGTCACCGAAACGCTTCCTAATACTATGTTCCGTGTACGTTTAGAAAACGGTCACGAGGTGATTGCCCATATTTCAGGTAAAATGCGCAAGCACTATATTCGCATTTTAACTGGCGACAGCGTGAAAGTTGAAATGACGCCTTATGACTTAACGAAAGGTCGTATTACCTATCGTGCACGCTAAGTTTTAGCGCAAGCAAAAAGCCACCTTCAACAGTGGCTTTTTTATTGGCTGCTGATGCTGTGTAACAGCCAAGAATGGCGTCGAGATCTGCCGCTTATCGAATATACACATATTTTTAGGCTGTCCTTGCCTAGAATGAAGTTTTATTCAATGGAGATCGCGCATGTTTGTTTCTCGCTCCGTTGCTTTGGCGCTCTTCGCGTTCAGTCTCTCCGCTTGTGTAACCACGCCGTCCAGTACCCGAGCTGAACGTGATACCTATCTGGCTCAGTTTGTCGGCCAGTCCAGCCAGCAGATTCGCCAGCAGCTCGATTTAAGCCTGCTCGGTTACGAACAGGTCAGTTCACCACAAATCAACCCACAGGCGCTCACCTACACCGTTATACGCCCAATCAGCATTCCGATTCCTGTAGCGAATGCCCCGGCCACCGGCCCAGCCCATATTCCAGCACCCATTGGCCCAGCCAACAGCTATGATATTAACCTGCACTGCCAGATTGTGTTCCGGCTGGAACAGGATATTGCCCGCTCTGTACACTATAGCGGTCGCACCTGTTAAGCGCTGAATTTAGAGCTGACCATTCAATAGCCATAAAAAAACGCAGCCTGAAGCTGCGTTTTTTGATTTGCTGTCGAGACTTAGCCCAATGCCGCAACCACAGCCTGACCCATTTCCTGAGTACCCACTTTATTCATGCCTTCAGACATGATGTCAGCCGTACGTAAACCTTGATCAAGCACATTGCCCACTGCATCTTCAATCGCTTTCGCGGCAGCTTCTTCACGGAAGGTATAACGCAGCATCATTGCCACAGACAAGATGGTCGCCAACGGGTTGGCAATGTTCTGGCCAGCGATGTCTGGTGCTGAACCATGACATGGCTCATACATGCCTTTGCCATTTTCATCTAGCGACGCCGATGGCAACATACCGATAGAACCGGTTAGCATTGCTGCTTCATCAGACAGGATGTCACCAAACAGGTTACCGGTTACCAGTACGTCAAACTGTTTTGGCGCACGTACCAATTGCATTGCAGCATTGTCGACATACATGTGGGACAGGTTGATTTCTGGATATTGTTCAGCATGTAGCTGGGTCACGGTCTGCTTCCACAGCTCAGTCACTTCCAGCACGTTGGCTTTGTCCACCGAGCAGACTTTACCACCACGCAGTTTGGCCATTTCAAAAGCCACTTTGGCAATACGCTTGATTTCTGATTCAGCATAGACGTCGGTGTTAAAGCCCTGTTTCTCGCCATTTTCCAGCTCGCGAATACCACGTGGCTGACCAAAGTAAATCCCACCCGTCAGTTCACGTACAATCAGGATATCCAGACCCGATACAATTTCCGGCTTTAAGCTAGACGCATCAGCCAGTTGCGGATACAGAATCGCTGGACGCAGGTTAGCAAACAGGTTTAATTCGCTACGTAATTTCAACAGGCCACGTTCCGGGCGGATCGAACGCTCAATCGTATCCCATTTTGGACCACCAACTGCACCAAGCAATAAAGCATCGGCTTTTTTTGCCTGTTCAGACGTCACATCCGGATAAGGTGAACCATGCGCATCAATCGCGGCGCCACCTAACAATCCCTGTTCCCACGTCAAGCCCAGATTAAACTTTTCATTAACACGCGTAAGCACCTGCTCCGCTGCTGTGACGATTTCTGGGCCAATACCGTCACCGGCAAGAATCAAAATATGTTTTGACATGAGTTTTTCCATTTCCTGTAGCAGTCAACGACTGTGGAGACTAAATTTTCTGTTCCACAAATTCCCCCAGTCCATGTAAGACATTATAAGGTTTGCAGAAACGTCGAATAATTTTCTGGTTTTGTAAAAGATCCACACACAGCGGCTCTGGCGCCGAAACATTCAGCAGACTGCCTTTATGCTTGCTGCGGTCACGGTACATTTTAAAAGTGTACGTTTGACGCGGCTTAAACTGATGAATGACGTGCAGGGTTTCGGCCTGATCACGGGAAATCGGATAGAACCGGATCACCACTTCATGCTGTTTGGCCGGAACCGACAGATACAGCGGATTAGGCTGCCGTAGTGAATCTGCCTGCAAGCGCACCAGTCCCTGCTTGATGGCTTCACGACTCAGACGCTGACTTTCAGCATCCATGATCATGACCCCGTTCAAGCGTTCAAACTCGCAATGCTCGGTACCTGAACAATAAATACGTGCATTGGATTGGGATGCCTGTGTCTCTTTTACCTGTTTTAGACGTGCTGTATCCCAGGTTTGACATGCTGTTAACAGCGTAGCCACTCCCCCCAATACAGCAAGCCGACGAAAAACCTTCAACATAGCCCGAGCCCAACCTCATCAAAAAGCAGAATATTTAAATTATTATGCCTTGAATGTTAACAAGAGTTCGACGCCCGTGCTATGCCTATTTACGAAATAACTTAAGCTTGAATTTCCGCAAACACCCACGGACGCGCGGCTTTGGTTTTCTCCTCATACGCGCGAATATCATCGGCATCTTGCAAGGTCAAACCAATATCATCCAGACCGTTTAACAGGCAATGCTTACGGAATGGATCAACTTCAAACTTGAATGCTTCACCGTTTGGCGTACGGACTTCCTGTGCTTCAAGGTCAATAGTTAACTTATAACCTTCATTGGCTGCACATTCCTTAAATAGCTGATCAACCTGCGCTTCGGTTAAAATCACCGGTAACATACCGTTTTTAAAGCAGTTATTAAAGAAGATATCCGCAAAACTTGGGGCAATGACTGTACGCAAGCCGTATTCACTTAAAGCCCACGGCGCATGCTCACGGCTGGAACCGCAACCAAAGTTGGCACGTGAAATTAAAATGCTGGCGCCCTGATAACGCGGCTGGTTCAAGACGAAATCTGGGTTTTTAGGACGGGTTGAATTGTCCTGACCCGGATAGCCTTCATCTAAATAACGCAATTCATCAAACAGGTTGTCACCGAAACCGGTACGTTTGATTGATTTCAAGAACTGTTTTGGAATAATTAAATCGGTATCGACATTGGCACGGTCTAAAGGTGCAACGATACCCTGTTCAACGGTATAAGCTTTCATATTTATGTTCCAATGAATCCGTAGTCTCTCTCGCATCCGCTCCAGCAAGGAGCGGCCTGGGATGAGGGCTTAAACTTAGAATGAACGAACATCCACAAAGTGACCGGCAATTGCCGCTGCTGCTGCCATGGCCGGGCTGACCAGATGGGTACGACCACCATTGCCCTGACGACCTTCAAAGTTACGGTTTGAGGTCGATGCACAGTGCTCGCCTGGCTGCAACTTGTCGGCATTCATGGCCAGACACATCGAGCAGCCAGGTTCACGCCATTCAAAACCGGCTTCCAGGAAGACCTTGTCCAAACCTTCTGCTTCCGCCTGCTGTTTGACCAAACCAGAACCCGGTACCACCATCGCCTGTTTAATGCTTGGCGCCACTTTACGGCCTTTGATCACATCTGCCGCAGCACGGATATCTTCAATACGCGAGTTGGTGCATGAACCAATAAAAACACGATCCAGCTGGATATCTGCCAAAGCCTGACCAGCAGTTAAGCCCATATATTGATAAGCACGGGTCCAGTCATTGCGCTGTACCTCATCTTTGGCCTGTTCCAAAGTTGGTACTGCCTGAGAAACCGGAATGACCATTTCAGGTGAAGTACCCCAAGACACTTGCGGCTCAATCTCTTCACCCTGTAATACCACGACAGTATCAAAATGCGCATCGGCATCTGAATGCAAGGTATTCCAGTACGCCACAGCCTGATCCCATTGCTCGCCTTTTGGTGCATAAGGACGGTCTTTTACATATTCAATGGTTTTTTCATCAACCGCGACCATACCGACACGTGCACCGGCTTCAATTGCCATGTTACACACGGTCATACGGCCTTCAATCGACATATCACGGAACACCTGACCGCCAAATTCAATGGCATGGCCCGTACCACCTGCTGTACCGATTTTGGCAATAATCGCCAGCACCACGTCTTTCGGGGTCACGCCCTGACCCAACTGACCATCTACGCGTACCAGCATGTTTTTCATTTTCTTCTGAATTAAACATTGCGTGGCCAACACGTGCTCAACTTCTGAAGTTCCGATCCCGTGTGCCAAACAGCCAAAGGCACCATGGGTCGCGGTATGCGAGTCGCCACATACCACCGTCATTCCCGGCAAGGTTAAACCCTGCTCTGGTCCAACCACGTGAGCAATCCCCTGACGGATATCGTTAATATCAAATTCAACGATATTAAAAGTCTTACAGTTATCGTCTAAGGTTTGCACCTGAATACGCGAAGTATCATCTTCAATACCGGCTACGCCCTGCTCACGCTCTTTTTTCGAGGTCGGTACGTTATGGTCCGGAGTCGCAATATTGGCACTTAAACGCCATGGCTGACGGCCAGCCAGTTGCAAACCTTCAAAGGCCTGTGGAGAGGTAACTTCATGCAACAAATGACGGTCGATGTACAATAAAGCCGAACCATCATCACGCTGTTTTACCAAGTGGTCATCCCACAATTTGTCATATAATGTTTTTGCTTTTTGGGTTTCGCCTGCCATGTCGATGTGCTCCACTGGACTGGGTAATTCTGTCATTAATTTCGATTATAACCACACAATTACATAAATCTAATTTATCATTTTTATCAGTTAAAAAACTTTATGGAATAAATATAATTGATTTTTGCTCAGATTAACATCTGATTAAAAATTCAATTTTCCGATTGAATTTTACAAAATATTCGTTTTTACAAATTAATTCGTACTGACTATGATGATGTTATCAGCACTGAATTGTAGATACGAGGAACATCATCATGGCGCATATTCAAAACTTTGTCGCAAACAACCAGCGAATGTTTAAAAAGACTTTTAGCTACTATGTGATGCACATTACGGTGGCCATGCTTGTCGGCTATTTCGTTACCGGCAGTCTGTGGATGGCCATTACCTTAAGCTTATTGGAACCAACAGTACAGGCGGTGGCCTATTTTATTCATGAACGCATGTGGGAAAAGAAAGCACAAGACGGCACAGAGGAAATCACCGCCTAGCCTATTTTTCGCCCGGTGTTCCTCCCAAAAGATCATCTTCAGGATGATCTTTTTTATTTTAATATAACTTAAATTACTGTTTTTAAAATATTTATATTCAAGTTATGGTTGTTGAACTTCAATTTATAGAAAAATAATCTTTGATTAATTCTAAAAATTTCTAAATAATAATTTTAAGCATAAAAAATCTTTATAGGTGATTGCGATGAATCTTGCAGCATTTGAAGCTTTTGTAAAAGTCATGGAAACCGGTTCGATTTCTCTGGCCGCCGATCAGCTGTTTATTACCCAGCCCGCAGTCACCAAACGGATTCATAGCCTGGAAGAATATTTTGGGGTCAAGCTGTTTGAGTCGGCCGGCCGTGGCGTGCAGGCAACCCATGCTGCGCATTCGCTGTTACCCAAAGTCAAAAACTGGCTAAATGAACTGGGCGATATTCATCATACTTTAAGCCATGAACAGGGCCAGGTGCAGGGTCGCCTGAAAATTGGCACCAGTCATCATATTGGCCTGCATCATCTGCCCGATCATTTGCGTCGCTATGTCCAAGATTTCCCCGATGTCACCTTAGATGTGCATTTTGTCGATTCGGAACAGGCGCATGAACAGGTGCTGGCCGGTGATCTGGAACTGGCCTTTTTAACCCTGCCACCGCAAGGTGATGACCGGCTGCAATATGTCACCATCTGGAATGATCCGCTGGTATTTGTGGCTGCGCCTTTTCATCCGCTGGCCCAGCAGAAAAGACTGAAACTGGAAGATTTAACCCAGTTCCCGAGCCTGCTACCAGCAGCACAGACCTATACCAGCCAGATTACCCTGGCCGAGTTTGAAAAACAGGGCGTGAAGCCGAAGATCACCATGAGCAATAACCCGCTGGAATCCATCCGCATGCTGGTGTCGATTGGACTGGGCTGGTCAGTGTTACCGAAAACCCTGATTAATCAGGACTTGCAACAGCTGGATATTAATCTGGAAATGAACCGCCAGCTGGGCATGGTCTGGCATCCGGGACGCACACAGTCCAAAGCGGCGCAGGCGCTGGTTAACTTTATGCAGCAGCCGGACTAGGTTCATCGACCGGTCGCATCCTTCTGTACAGTTACTGAACAAAACAGCACGCTGCTCCAAATTGGCGTAATTTGAAAAGACAAGGTGCCCGCACAAGACACCAGGATCTTTATAAAAATGATGCAGGAGCAGAGTGATGAACCAGACCACTTCCCCGCTTGCCTATTCCCCTTCGTTCAGTTCAGCCCAGGCGCTCCAGCAGCGCCTAGCCGGCAGTGCACCGCCTTTACAGCCCAGTCCACCGCTGGATGTTATGCAGGCCGATACGCTACGTGCCACCCTCAAGCAGTATTTTCTGCAAACCTTTGACTGTTATGAATCATTGTTTAGCTGCCTCAACGGCGATGAGGCCTTTTATCACAAGCCGATTGCGCTGCGCCATCCGCTGATTTTTTACTATGGCCATACCGCGACATTTTTCATCAACAAACTGCTGCTCAGCAAACTGATTGAACAGCGTATCAATCCACATTTTGAATCCATCTTTGCGGTGGGTGTGGATGAGATGAGCTGGGATGACCTGGATGACAGCCGTTATGACTGGCCGACACCCGCGCAGGTCAAATACTACCGCGATCAGGTGCGTGCCACGGTGCTGGAAATTATTGAAAAGGCACCGCTGAGCACGCCAATTGACTGGCAGCATTCGTGGTGGTCGATTCTGATGGGCATTGAACACGAGCGGATTCATCTGGAAACCTCCTCCGTGCTGATTCGCCAGCATGCCCTTGACTATGTCCAGACACAGCCACCATGGCGGCCAAATATCCTGACTAACACCGCACCAGAGAATGCGTTGCTTCCAGTGGCAGCCGGCCGGGTACAGCTCGGTAAGGAGCGGCACGACCCGGTTTACGGCTGGGACAATGAATATGGCCAATATCAGGCAGAGGTAGCGGCGTTTGCGGCCAGCCGCTATCTGGTCAGCAATCAGGAATTTCTGGCCTTTGTTGAAGATGCCGGCTATCAGAACGCAAACTATTGGGAAGATGAAGGCTGGCAATGGCGCAGCTTTGCCCAGGCCAAATATCCGACCTTCTGGCGTAAACACGGGCCGGACTGGTCACTCCGGCTGCTGACCGAAGAAGTACCAATGCCGTGGGACTGGCCGGCGGAGGTGAATTATCATGAGGCCAAAGCCTTTTGCCACTGGAAAGCGAAGCAAACTGGTCAGCCAGTACGACTGCCCACCGAAGAGGAATGGTATCGGCTGGTACAGCTGGCTGGCGTAAATGAGCCGTCTGCACCTGCCAATCTGGCGCTGGCCTATGGTGCTTCCTCCTGTCCGGTCAATACCTTCCCGCATGGCGATTTTTATGACCTGCGCGGCAATGTCTGGCAATGGACCGAAACCCCGATTTATCCATTTCCGGGTTTTGTGGTGCATCCGATTTATGATGATTTCAGCACCCCAACCTTTGATGGCCGGCATAATCTGCTCAAAGGCGGCTCCTGGATTTCTGCCGGCAATGAAGCCGAGCTGGCCTCACGCTATGCCTTTCGCCGGCATTTTTTCCAGCATGCCGGTTTCCGCTATGTGGTTTCTGATCAGGAGCCGCCGGCGATTCAATCACAATATGAAACCGACCGGCTGGTGTCTGAATATCTGGAATTTCAGTATGGCCGTGAATATTTTGGCGTGGCCAATTTTGCCCAGACACTGGTGCAACTGGCCCTGACCCAGCTGGCCGACAGACCACGACGTAAAGCACTGGATATTGGCTGTGCTACCGGCCGCGCCAGCTTTGAACTGGCCCGTTATTTTGATGAAGTGGTCGGGATTGATTTTTCAGCGCGCTTTATCCAGAACGGCGTCAAACTGGCACAGGGCGAAACCCTGCATTACAGCATCTGCACCGAAGGTGAACTGGTGGATTATCATGCCTGTGATTTAGCCCAGCTTGGACTGGCGGAGGTCCGGGACAAAGTCCAGTTTTACCAGGGTGATGCCTGTAATCTTAAAGCAATTTTCAGAGGCTATGATTTTATTCTGGCAGCCAACTTAATTGACCGGCTGCATCATCCGGCGCAGTTTTTAAGCCAGATTCATACACGGCTGAATATGGGCGGCATTCTGATGCTCAGCTCACCCTATACCTGGATGGAAGAACACACTGTCCGCAGTGAATGGCTGGGTGGCTTTAAAAAAGATGGCGAAAACTGGAGCAGTCTGGATGGCTTAACAGCCTTGCTAGAGCCGCATTTCCGTTTAATGACTGAACCGCAGGACATCCCTTTTGTGATTCGGGAAACCCAGCACAAGTTTCAGCATACCTATGCGCAGGTCAGCTTCTGGGAACGGATTGCCTAAATGGATAGAAAAGAAAGTGAGGGATCAGGCCAAATTCCGGATTTGGCCTGATGATCTGGAGATTTGAACGAACGATTTAACGGCGAGGCACAGAGTCTTCATGCAGCGCTTCATTCAGCTGGTCGACCGTAATGGCCCACTCCCCATCCGAGGCAATTTTTTCAGCTAAAAACTGACGTTGACCATCACTCCAGAATTCTGCATCCATAATATGAATTTCCGCCGCCAGTTGATGCTGGCCGATAAAATCTTGAATCGCCTGTTCGCTGGAGTCCAGGCCCAGTTGTTCAAACAGATTGGTCATTCTTGGTCGGGTTTGGCGCATGCGTGAATCTCCCTGTTGTTGTTCTTGTCTTCACCATAGCATATAAAACTGCAAATCCTAGTGCTGTTAAAAAAAATTCACCTTTTCATAAATTTGCAAGATAGATGACAACCAGCTCAGACAAAAAACAGGGCCAGTTATAGCGGCCCTGTCTGCTGATCTTGGTGTAGATGAACTGCGCTTATTCGGCAGCAATCGACCAGTCCTGAATCTCCCAGCCCTGCTCGACCGCCAAGGCCCGCAGACGATCATCCGGATTCACCGCAATGGCGTGGTCTGCATATTCTAGCAAGAAACGGTCATTGATTGAATCTGAATAAGCCCAGGATTCGGTCACCTCACGTCCGGCCAGCCACTGTTCCAGACGTACCAGTTTACCCTGCTGATAACAGGCAGTATTGATGACCTTACCGGTATATTTGCCATCGACCACTTCGGCATTGGTGGCAATGATTTCGCTAATGCCAAATTCACGGAAAATTGGCGCAGTAATAAAATCCGAAGTCGCGGTAATGCCGACCAGTGCATGTCCGGCCTCACGATGACGCTGAATCGCCTTAAAACCTTCCGGGCGCATTTGTGGACGAATCACTTTTTGCATAAACAACTCATGCAGTTCGGTCAGGTAGTGTGACTCGTGCTGGGTCAGAAATTCGAATACAAATTCGTTATAGGCAATCGGGTCAAGCTGGCCAGCTTTGTAATCTTCATAAAATTTGTCATTCATGGCGCGGTGATGAACCGGATCGACCAGACCTTCATTGACTAAAAACTCACCCCAGGAATGATCCGAATCTGTATTTAACAAGGTGTGATCGAGATCAAATAGCGCCAATTTCATGAAAATACTCGTAAAAACTGAAATTTAAGAAAAAATTTGTAAATCTATCTCCGCTAGTCGATAGAAATTCGTTAAGATCATAGCAATTTTAACATTTTTAAACTTTGCTTTTTTTCGTGTTGGATACAGAAATAAAAATCCCCGGAAGCAAAGGCATAATTTACAGAATATTTAGGTAGCCAAATGATCGACTCAGAAGGTTTCCGACCCAATGTCGGGATCATTTTGGCAAACGACTTTGGACAGGTTTTATGGGCAAAACGCATTGGACACAATGCATGGCAATTTCCACAAGGAGGTATCCAGCATGGAGAAACCCCTGAGCAGGCACTTTATCGTGAGCTGAGAGAAGAAGTTGGCTTACTGCCCGAACACGTTCAAATTATCGCACAAACGAAAGGTTGGCTGCGTTACCGTTTGCCGCACCGTTACATCCGGCCCGATTCCGATCCGGTATGTATTGGTCAAAAACAGAAATGGTTTTTACTCAAACTCACGGCCTCGGCCCAGTTGATTCAGCTCAACCTGTCCGATCCGCCCGAGTTTGATCAATGGCAGTGGGTCAGTTACTGGTACCCACTGGGTCAGGTCGTGAATTTCAAACGCGATGTGTACCGCAAGGCGATGGTGGAATTATGTCATCAATTGCCATCTAAGAAAGCCTGAAAAAAGCTGTATGATCATGCAGATTTTTTAAACGACTCTTGCTATAAAGAGAACAGAACTGGAACGCTGATTTGGAGCAGACTTTATGTCGAATATGCAACTGGATACCCTAAGACGCATTGTGCAGGAAATTAATGCGTCCACCAGTTTGCATGAATCGCTCGACATTATGGTCAATCAGGTTGCTGAAGCTATGCATGTCGATGTCTGCTCCATTTACCTGCTTGACGAGCGCAACCAGCGTTATCTGCTGATGGCCTCTAAGGGCTTGAATCCTGAAGCGGTCGGCCATGTGTCTCTGCATACCGGTGAAGGTCTGGTGGGGCTGGTCGGCCAGCGTGAAGAAATCGTCAACCTGGACGATGCACCGAAACATGAACGCTTCCTGTATTTACCGGAAACCGGCGAAGAAATTTATAATTCCTTCCTCGGCGTGCCGGTCATGTACCGTCGTAAGGTCATGGGCGTACTGGTGGTGCAGAACAAGGAATGTCAGGACTTTAGCGAAGCGGCTGAATCCTTTCTGGTCACGCTCTGCGCCCAGCTCTCTGGCGTGATTGCGCATGCGCATGCCGTTGGCAATATTGATGTCTTTCGTAAACCCAGCAATCTGCCGGCCTACAAAACCTTCCAGGGCGTTTCCGGCTCGGGCGGGATTGCGCTTGGCCGCGCGGTCATTCTCTATCCACCAGCAGATTTGGCCGCGGTACCCGACCGTGAAGCCGATGACATCAGCGAAGAACTGAAACTGCTCGACACTGCGCTGGATGCCGTGCGTCAGGAAATTCAGGCGCTGGATGACAAAATGCAGGATGCGCTGATGGCCGAAGAACGCGCGCTGTTTAGCGTGTTCCTGCGTATGCTGGATGAAAATGCCCTGCCGGCGGAAATTAAAGAACTGATTCGGGATGGTAATTGGGCACAAGGTGCGGTGCGGATTGTCATTGACAACCACATTGCCCAGTTTGCCCAGATGGAAGATGACTACCTGCGTGAACGGGTTTCCGACTTAAAAGATCTCGGCCGGCGTATTCTGGCCTATTTGCAGGAAGCCGATGCCAGCCACCGCGAACTGACCGATGAAAGTATTCTGATTGGTGAAGAAATCTCGACCGCGGCACTGGTGGAATTACCGGTCGATAAAATTGCCGCAATTGTCACCACCGAAGGCGCCATGAACTCACATATGGTGATTGTCGCGCGCGCACTGGGTATTCCAACCGTGGTCGGGGTGACTGAACTGCCGATCAACACCCTCGATGACGTAGAAATGATTGTCGATGCGCATCAGGGCCGGGTGTTTATTAATCCGCCACGGCGTTTACGCACCCGCTATAAAGAAATTCAGAAAGAAGAAGAACTGATTGCCAAAGACCTGAAACAGTATGAAACCAAGGACGCCGTTACCCCAGACGGCGTGACGGTCAAACTGTATGTCAATACCGGTCTGATGATTGATGTGGTACGCGGGGTACAACGTGGTGCCAAAGGGGTCGGCCTATACCGCTCTGAAATTCCGTTTATGCTGCGGGATCGTTTCCCGGGCGAAGAAGAACAGCGTGCCATTTACCGCCAGCAGCTGAGCCACTTTGCCAATAAACCGGTGGTAATGCGTACCCTGGATATTGGCGCAGACAAAGACCTGCCGTATTTCTCGATTGAAGAAGAAAACTCGGCGCTAGGCTGGCGCGGGATTCGCTTCACCCTCGATCATCCGGAAATTTTTTCTTCGCAAATTCGCGCCATGCTCAAAGCCAGCATTGGCTTGAACAATCTGCACATCCTGCTGCCAATGGTCACCAGCGTCAATGAAGTTGAAGAAGCGCTATATCTGCTAGATCGTGACTGGCATGCGGTACAGGAAGAAGAACAGGTCAAGATCAACAAGCCGCGTATCGGGATTATGGTAGAAGTGCCCAGTGTGCTGCTGCAGATTGATGAATTTGCCGAACTGGTCGATTTCTTCTCGGTCGGTTCCAATGACCTGACCCAGTATCTGCTGGCAGTGGACCGTAACAATCCACGCGTGGCCAACGTCTATTCGCATTTCCATCCATCAGTGCTACGCGCACTGACCCGTCTGGTCAAGGAATGTCACAAGTACGATAAACCGGTCAGCATTTGTGGTGAAATGGCCGGTGATCCGCTATCTGCGGTGCTGTTGATGGCGATGGGCTTTAATACCCTGTCGATGAGTTCGAGTAACATTCTGCGCGTGCGTAAAGCGATTTGCCATGTGCCGATGAGCGAAGCACAGGAGCAGCTGGAACGGGTGCTGAAAATGAATAATTCGCTGATGGTGAAAAGCTGGATGGAATATTATTTTAAAACCCATGGTCTGGGCGATATGGTCAAGGCCTCTACCCGGATTGTTGGCGCTTAAGCCATATTTTGATTTAAATCAGACAGAATGAATAAGGGCGATAATCATCAGAATATCGCCCTTGTTTGTGTTTGCTATAGCCGCGTTTGGCATTCTTTTTCCGGTCGACAAAAACCTGGCTCTTGTTGACCTCATGCATATATTTGGCCACGAAGTTATGCTGAATCACTTCTGGCTGTTTTTTCTTTGCCATCACTTTATCCTTCCGGTTCATGATTTGAATGCAGGTGTTCCTGCGCTGTATTGATGGGTACATTTGCGCAAAATTCAAGCGCATTTTAGCCTTAAAACTGGGTTTTGTTTCCCATCATCCCCCTTGGAATGGGGAGTCAATCATACATTTTTTTGGACAATTCAGCAGCAATTTTGCGACAGTCATGCGACAATATAAAGAAAGGGTATAGAAAAATTTTGCAGTGTTTTTCTAAACATTCTTCAGCCAGAATTTAAAAGCAGATTCAGCTGCTCTGCCCCTATAATTATACCACGAAATCTTATAATTTTTTATTATTTTGCAAAGACTTATCAGTTAGACAACGCGCTAGAAAAAACTTCCTGATGGGCTAAGATGAAGCTAGAAGATCAATTCAAACAGCCTCTTCCAAAACAGGAGTTCACAAGCATGATTTATGAAGTTTCTGGAGATATTTTATTAAGCCAAGCCCGTGCCATTGCCCACGGTGTTGCCCCAAATGATAACTTTGCCACCGGACTGGCTTTAAGTCTGCGCGAACACTGGCCGGCGCTGTATAAAGACTTCCGTAACTATTGCCATATTTACCATCCTAAAGCGGGTGAGCAGTGGACCTGGGTCAATGCCGAAGGTCAGCGCATCATTAACCTGATGACTCAGGAAGCAGCCTATGACAACGGTTCTAAGCCGGGTAAAGCATCGACAGAATACGTCAACCGCACCCTGAAAAACCTGAAACAGCTGGTTGAAGCCGAGAATATTGAAAGTTTGGCGCTGCCACGTCTGGCTACCGGTGTCGGCGGTCTGGATTGGGAAGAAGTCCGCCCGCTGATTTACAAGCATTTAGAAGACCTGAATATTCCGGTTTATATCTACACCCTGTACCAGAAAGGGGTTAAAGCAGACGAACCGGCGCATTAAGCCAAACTCGTTTGATCGTTAGCGTGAGACTGATGCCGGGATCACACGGCTACGCAACTGCAGACCGCCATGCATCCAGTCCGATTTCCCCGCTTGGCTGAAGTCAAGCGGGGAATTTTTCTATCAGGATACTCTCTATCACGCGTGATGTTTAGGCCGCCAGCGCACGTTCTAACAGCCGGGCAACATCGACCTGGGCCGGGTCTAACATGCCCACCACCTGACCATGCAGGGTCTGATAACGGCTCTGGATAAAGGCCTGTGCCACAAAATCAGGTGCATGCTGGTTTAAGATGACCGCCTGTGCCAGCAGCACCAAACGGCTTACCAGCGTACGTGCCATAAACTGCAAGGCTTGTGGGTCTGTCTGCTGGAACAGCTGCATCAGCGCCTGTAATTCCTGCTGTAACAACGGCTGTTGTTGCACACCATCGGCCAGCGACTGCAACAGGACCTGCATGGACGCCGGATCACGCTGTATCGCGCGTAGCACATCCAGACACATGACATTGCCCGAACCTTCCCAGATACTATTTACCGGGGCTTCTTTAAAAATACGCGCCATGATGCCGTTGTCGACATAGCCATTGCCGCCAAAAACTTCCATCATTTCGCCGCTCAGCTCGACAGTACGCTTACACACCCAGAACTTGGCGGCCGGAGTCATAATCCGCTTCCAGGCCTGCGCCAGCAGCGTATCCAACTGATAGCACTGCGCCAGATAAAAACCCAGCTGCACCGCGGCTTCGGTTTCCAGTGCCAGATCAGCCAGCACCGCCTGCATCAGCGGCTGTTCAGCCAGCGGCTTACCAAAGGCTTTGCGTTGCCGGGTATAGGCAATACATTGCACCAGCGCCTGGCGCAACATGGCACTGCTGCCGACCACACAGGTCAGGCGGGTATAATTGGCCATTTCAATAATGGTGGGAATACCACGGCCAGCTTCGCCAATCATGATGCCCCATGCCTCATGAAACTCGACTTCCGAGCTGGAATTGCTGCGGTTGCCGACCTTGTCTTTTAGACGCTGGATATGAATCGTGTTCTTGCTGCCATCTTCCAGCCAGCGCGGCACAAAGAAGCAGGCCAAGCCATCCTGTTCGGTTTTGGCCACCACCAAATGCGCATCACACATCGGCGCCGAGAAAAACCATTTATGCCCGGTCAGCAGATAAGGCTGGCCACGACCCGCTGCCCCCACCGGAGTGGCGATGGTTTCATTGGCGCGTACATCGGAGCCGCCCTGCTTTTCAGTCATGCCCATGCCCAGCCAGATTGATGTTTTCTGCGCCATTGGAATATCCCGCGCATCATATTCATTCGACAGCAGTTTATCGCCGAGCTGTTGCCACAGTTCAGGTTCACGCTGAATAAGCGGAATACTGCCCAGGGTCATGGAGGCAGGACACAGGTTGCCACATTCGACCTGACCACTCAGATAAAACCGCGCTGCCCAATCGAGCCAGCCAGATGCGGACTGAGGTTCAATAAAGGGATGGGCATGGGTCTGAAATTCCCGGTTCAGCGCCATCCAGTAATGCCAGGCCGGATGGAACTCGACCACATCCTGACGGCGGCCGCGAGCATCAAAGGCCTGTAACTGCGGGGTATGGCTATTGGCTAAATGGGCAGAATGATAAGCCTCTGCCGATCCGGCCTGCTGACCGAGTGCGCTAAGGCGTGCCTGATCCTGACTGCCATAGCGCTGCAAGATTTCCTGCAATACGCGGTCACTCGCAAACAGGTTATAATCCTGACGTTCATCAAACTGATTCTGAATAGAATGGGTCATCCATGCCTGCATCGTTCATCGTTCCTGATTGATTATGATGATAGGCTTTCAGTATAAAGAATATTCACCCACAGCATGTTCGGTTTTCAGTCATGACCTCCCCCTCTGTACAGCTGCGGCGTAAGCCTCGCCAGTCCCGGGCCAAACAGACCCAGCAGGCACTGCTGGACAGTGTTGTTCGGCTTTTGCAGCAGCAGACACCCGCACAACTGACCATCCGTGAGATTACCGAACTGGCCGGGGTCGGTCTGGGCACCTTTTATGAATACTTTGCCCAGAAAGAAGATTTGCTGGCCTGGGTGATTCACCAGCAGATTATCCAGCATGCCGAGGCGCTACGCAGTTATACCCAGCCACCGCTACAGTTATCCACAACTGGTGATATTTGCAGCGATATACTGACCCTGCTGCGCTTTCAGCTTGACCGTATCCGCAGCGAACAGCGGCTGTGGGCCAGTGTGTTTTTACTGGAACGCAGCCTGTCGAGCGAGCAGGCCTATCAAAAGCATTATCAGCTGATGCTGGACAGCTGGCAGCAGATTTTAAGCCGCTATACGCCTGAAACCCGCGAACGCTTGCGCTGTGCCGAAAACCTGCATCGCATCAGTTATGGCTTTATTTCACAAACCCTGTTAATCCAGCCCACATTTCAGGACTGGCCGCAACTGCAGGCCGATATTGAACTGGCCATCCAGCCATTTTTAGCCCGGCTCATCTCAACAAAATCCGACCAAAACACTCAGAAATCAAAACTTTAAGCTATCGATTATTCCTTTGAGCACTAATCGTTTTATCTATTTGAAAAAGTGTTATATTCGGTTTAAGTTAAATAAGAACCAAGTTGCATTTTTATGTTTTTTTATCCATCGTCATTCTGCCCAGCCAGCTATTGCAAGGTAGATTTCAATGATAAGCTGGGTTTATTTTTTATATTGATGACTTTGATAACGGTTAATTTCATGAGATGTCACCTGCCTGGAGAATCCAGCCCGTGTCCAACGTCAGCACATGAATACAATAACGGAGAACGATAATGAGCCAAGACTTTAAAAAATGTCCGGTCACCCACCTCACCACCGATGCCGGTGCTCCGGTGGTCGATAACCAGAACAGTATGACCGCCGGTGCCCGCGGTCCATTACTTACCCAAGATTTATGGCTCAATGAAAAACTGGCGAACTTTGTTCGTGAAGTGATTCCTGAGCGTCGTATGCACGCCAAAGGTTCAGGTGCATTCGGAACCTTTACCGTGACTCACGACATTACCCAATATACCCGCGCCAAAATTTTCTCTGAAGTCGGCAAGAAAACCGAAATGTTTGCCCGCTTCTCGACGGTGGCCGGTGAGCGCGGTGCTGCCGATGCCGAACGTGATATTCGCGGTTTTGCACTAAAATTCTATACCGAAGAAGGCAACTGGGATTTAGTCGGTAACAACACACCGGTGTTCTTCTTCCGTGACCCGCGCCAGTTCCCGGACCTGAACAAAGCGGTAAAACGTGATCCAAAAACCAACGTCCGTTCTGCTAACAACAACTGGGATTTCTGGACCCTGTTACCAGAAGCGCTGCATCAGGTGACCATTGTCATGTCAGACCGCGGTATTCCTGATGGTTATCGCCATATGCATGGTTTTGGCAGCCACACCTACAGCTTCATTAATGCCAACAATGAACGTTTCTGGGTCAAATTCCATTTCCGTACCCAGCAAGGTATTAAAAACCTAACCGATGCCGAAGCCGCAGCACTGATTGGCCAGGACCGTGAAAGCAGCCAGAATGACCTGTTTAATGCGATTGAACGTGGCGATTTCCCGAAATGGACCCTATTCGTGCAGATCATGCCGGAAACTGAAGCGGAAACCGTGCCTTATCATCCGTTTGACCTGACCAAAGTCTGGCCAAAAGGTGATTATCCATTAATTGAAGTCGGTGAGTTTGAACTGAACCGTAACCCAGAAAACTATTTCCAGGATGTGGAACAGGCCGCTTTTGCACCAAGTACTCTGGTGCCGGGGATCAGCTATTCACCAGACCGTATGCTGCAAGCGCGTTTAATTAACTATGCCGATGCCGCACGTTATCGCGTGGGGGTAAACCATTCCCAGATTCCGGTAAACGCAGCCCGTTGTCCGGTCCACTCTAACCGCCGTGATGGTCAGGGCCGTATGGATGGCAACTATGGCGGCTTGCCACACTATGAGCCAAACAGCTTCCAGCAATGGCAGGAACAGCCACAGTACCGTGAACCACCACTGAAAATCCGTGGCGATGCCGATTTCTGGGATTATCGTCAAGATGACAGCGATTACTTTAGCCAGCCGCGTGCCCTGTTCAACCTGATGAATCCTGAACAGAAACAGGCGCTGTTTGACAATACTGCGCGTGCCATGGGCGATGCCTATGACTTTATCAAGTACCGTCATATCCGTAACTGCTTTATGTGTGACCCGGCCTACGGCGAAGGTGTAGCCCAAGCCTTGGGGATGACCGTGGCAGATGCTCAGGCCGCTCGAGCCACCGACCCTGCGCTGGGTCAGCCAGGCGTGCTCTAAGCCTCTACACAGAGAGTTCAAGCCATAAAAAAACCACCTTCGGGTGGTTTTTTGTTGCAGGATTTAAACTTAAACAATCAGCTTCTTGCCTTCGCGAATGCAATAAAACGGATTCATCAGTTTTGAGGATTTACGCATGGCATTTTGCAAATCGACTTCCGGCTGTTCACGGCCTTCATCGGTGAGCTGGAAGGTACGGTAATGAATGGCCAGCGAACATTTGGAATGCAGGTCTTTATGCGCCTGAAAAGCATCTTCCGGATTCATGTGCATATAGCGCATCAGGTCCCGTGGCTCATAGGCACCAATCGGTAATAGTGCAATCCGCGGTGCGCCAATACGGGCATGGATTTCCTTAAAATGCGAGGAATAACCGGTATCTCCGGCAAAGAAGCAGTGATCTTCACCATGCAGAATCGAGAAGCCACCCCAGAGGGCACTGTTCTGGTCGCGCATACCACGGCCTGAACCATGCTGCGCCGGAATATAGACCAGTTTTAATTCATTAAATAGCGCCGATTGCCACCAGTCCATTTCCACCACATGAAAGTTTTTTGGCAAATACCAGCTGTTGCCCAGTCCGGTATAAATTGGCATGGCAAAACGGGCATGTAACCAGCGCAGGGTGGCCAGATCCATGTGGTCATAATGGTTATGGCTCAACAGCACCGCATGAATGGTCGGTAACTCTTCCAGGGCAATTCCAGCCGGGCAAATCCGTTTCGGACCTCTGCCCTGCTGCGGTCCGGCATATTCACACCAGACCGGATCGGTCAGGAAATTATAGGGGCCAATCTGAATCAGAACGGTAGCATGCCCTACAAACCAGATCTGCCAGTCATCCAGGCTGGCATTCGGACGTTCCTGCGGAATCGGACGCTTGCCTTCAGCGGGCTGCTCTGGTGTGTTTTCTGCGGTCCAGCTATTGCGTTTACGCTGTAACAGCCATTTCAGCAAATCACTGCGGCTACGCCCTTCGGGTGCCGGCACCGGATTGAAAAACTGGGCACCGTTATAATGCCGGGAAGGTAAAAACTGCAAAGCAGGCTGACGCCAGGCGTGTGACCAACATGTTTCGGTTGGTAGCTGAAAATGCTTAGGTTCCGCGTTTTGATTCATGTCAGTCCGATAAAAATTGAAGCACGTAGAGCAAATCCTGTGATTTATTAAGTCTTCATTACACAGGACAGCAAGTGCCGATGCAATATGCATAGTATCCAAAATTGTGGAATATTTTGTTTTATGTTTTTGTTGTTTTTAGCAAAAGCCAAAACAGCAGGAAGCGCATGGCTTCCTGTGCTGTCACCATTTAGAAAAATACTGACGCTGCCAGTCTTTCCAGAAATACATCACAATGCCCAGCATCACCACCGCAATCCCGGCCACCGCATGTGCACTGATATGCTCATGATTCAGGGTCGCTCCGAGTACCAATGCAATAATCGGGGTCATCACATTGCTTAAAGAGACAGTGGACGCAGCCAGACGGCGAATCAGCCAGAAATAACACAGCATCGCCACAATCGAAGACATGATCATGGTAAACAAAAAGCCAATCATGGTTTGCATGCCCGGCCATTCGGTTGGCATATGTGACCAGATGAATGGCAACATCAGCATTGAACCCAGTGCCGAGACCAGCAAGGAACCGGTGGCCTGTGACATCGGACTCAGTGGTGCATTAATCTGCTTGACCCAGAAAATCGAGCTGATATACGACACCATGCTAATTAACATCAGCACAATCCCAATCGGGTTGATCTTGCTGTCTGCCGAGTCGGCAAAGACATAACTCAGCCCGGCCACCGCCACCGCCATGCCCAGCCATTGCAGGGCCACCAGTTTCTGGGTTTTTAAAATCACATGGCCAATTAAACCGGCAATAAGCGGGGAAAAACCAAAAATCAGCGCCATTAAACCCGAAGTCAGGTAATTGGCTGCCAGATAAATAAACAGCTGCGCACCAATCAGGTTCAGGCTGCCCGCCACATAACTTTTGAGTGAGGTTTCATCCAGCGGCAACGGATCACGCATCAGTTTCAGTAAAAACAGCGCAATCAGCGAAGCCCCGAAATAGCGGATAATCAGCACCCACATGGGATGGACTTCTTCCACACTCCACACAATCGCCAGCGGCGTGGTGGCCCAGATCAGCACCAGCAAGGCATAGATACTGGCGGTAACGATCATGGGAGATGAGTTTGAACTCATAGACAACTCAACTAAATTTGAAAACCATAAAATGAAGGCATCTTTATTCAAACCCATCTTGAAATAATGAGGATGACGACCTGAATGTCACCACGGAACGAAGAGAGACGCCCAAACAATGAAAAGAGTTTTGCCCTGCGAACTCAAAAATAAATTTTGAGGATTCTTATCAGCTTTAAAAAGTAAGACCTACCGACACAAAGTCATGTACAAATCACCATGCACATTGCGCTCATGTCTCGACATTAAAATAAAACAGCCATAAAAAAGCAGACCAAAGTTACCCAAGGTCTGCCCTGCCGTATCGCCGGATTATTTTACCAGCTTACGAAGATCCTGACTCAGATCGAGATATTTGTCAGCCTCAAAAGCCGCCTGTTTGCTGATCAGCTTTTTCAGGTGACGCATGTCTTTGGCTGCATTCACGGTAATCCCGCCAACGATCACGCCATCGGTGACACCAAACAATACGAATGATGATTCAGCACGCAGTTCAGGTTTAATCTCGCCACGCACATGCCATTCAGCCGCTGCCATATCACCAACAAACTGATAGTTGATGTCCAGCTGATCGGTCCAGAACCAGGCCGGGTTTGCCGCTGGATGTTCAACGCCCATCACGTGACGCGCGAAGATACCCGCTTGCAGGTTGGCATTTTCCCAGGTTTCAACGCGGCGGTGGTTACCACAGTCACGCAGTTGCGTGGCCACGTCACCCGCTGCATAAATATCCGGATTTGAAGTCTGGCAGTTTTCATTGACCTTAACCGCAAAGTCCGCATCCAGACCGGCTTCAACGGCCAGCTGTGCATTCGGGATAATCCCGATGCCATAGACCACAGCATCTGCACGCAGCTCTTCACCGCCTTCCAGTGTTACCACAATTTCTTCGCCATCCAGCTTGCATTCTGCAATCTGGGTCGACAGGCGTACATCAACACCGGCCAGTTGTTGCTGCTCCAGCAGGAACTCGCTCAGGATGCGTGGTGATGAACGACCCATCACCATTGGACCCATTTCAATCACGGTCACTTCACATTCTTTAAAGCGTGCGCTTGAGGCAAGCTCCAGACCGATGACACCGCCACCAATCAGGATGATACGGCGGCCCGGCTGTAATACCGGCACCAGCGCTTGTGAATCTTCCAGGTTACGCAGGGTGTACACGTGTTTACCCAGCGCATCGAAGTTGGGTAAACGACGCGCTGCACCACCGGTGGCCAGCAGTAACTTGTCATAAGCAACGACATCACCGTTTTGCAGTTCAACCGTTTTTGCCTCGGCATTGATTTTGGCCACACCGTTACCACGGATGGTTTCAACGCCCAGTTCCGCCAGTTTTTCTTCTGACAGAATTTCGATTTTGGTTTCGGCTGGTTTGAGAATCACATCTTTAGACAAAGGCGGACGCTCATACGGCAAATGGGTTTCATCCCCGATCAGGGTGATTTTGCCTTCGTATTTGTTGCCACGTAATTCCAGAATTGCGCTGGCACCGGCCTGACCTGCACCGACAATCACGATGCTGTTTACATTGCTCATTCAGTTAACCTTTTAATTCTGCAGAAACGATACCGAAACCGGCAATCCACTCGCTGATTTCTTCATAGCAGTGGGTGGTCATGTCATATTCGCCCAGCTCATGCAATGCAGCAAATGCCGCCATCCATGAACGGACTTCCTGACCGCCACGGCCGCCATCACGACGGATTTCCGCTTCAGTCATGGCTTCCAGTGCTGCGAAATCTGCCTGCTTGAATTTCTCCAGCAAAGCAATATCCCATTCCGCATTCAGCGGGACTGCCACAGAAGTATCCCCCGCGGCCAGCTTCTGACCCACGGCAATAATTTTTGCCTGACGGGCTTCACGGGCTTCCGGGGTCGGGTTACGACCGGCAATCAGGAATTCTTCCACTTCTGGTGGTACCGAACCCATTTGCGGGGTTGGTGGATCGTGAGACAGACCACCCGTACCCAGAACCAGTACGCGTTCGTTTTCAAGATTCAGTGACTTGATAAACTGACCGACCGCACGACCTAAAGCGATGGTACGTTTGGTGGTTGGCATTGGTGCAGCTGCACCATTAATGAAAACTGGAATAGTAGGATAACGATCGAGCTGACCACCACACAGGAAATGTAATGGCTGGGTCACACCGTGGTCGGCCTGCATACGATACGAATAGGCCACATCCACGCCTTCATCGAGGACACGGCGAACCAGATTGAGTGCAGTTTCTTCAGGCACATCAATCTTGTTGTTGTCTTTACCATAGTCCCAGTCACCTGCTGCAGTGGCACGAATACCCACACAGAAACTTGGCATCAGGTCATAGAAGAAACCATTGAAATGGTCTGGACCAAAGGTAATGATCAGGGTTGGATCGTAGGCTTTGACTTCCGCAGACAGTTTTTCAAACGCCTGACGAACAGCTTGTTCTTTGCGTTGTTCTTGCGGAGTGGCAAACTCCATTAAAGGACTGTGCGATGCACAAATAAGTTTAACGGCCATGTGTGACTCCTAAACGGAAGGCAGCCAAAAGGCTGCCGGGTTAGTCCATTATGTTTTAAGGCGTGAATTACTCGTCAAAGAAACCGGCACGTGGTTGACGTAAACCACGAATGCCCAAGCCACATTCCGCGTTAATCAGCACGCCGGTCAGTGGACGGTTGTTTTGACGTGAAGCCAGCAGCACATATGAACCGGTCATATCTTCTGGTTCTGGCAAGAAGTTCAGTGGCATACCACGGGCAATTTTCTCAGGATCACGTGCATCGAGCAGGCCAACATTTTCCTGACCGAGTGATGCCGCGCCTTTGATATTCACATTCATGGCAGACGGTGCCACGGCATTGACACGAACTTTTGGCGCTAATTCATAGGCCAGTTCTTTCATGATGCCTACACCGGCATGTTTGGATGCGGTATAAACAGGACCACCGCCCGATGAATACAGCGCAGAGTTTGATAAAGTGAAGATAATTGAACCTTCAGACTTGATCAGTTCGTCTAGCGCTGCTTTGGCACCCAGGATCAGCGACTTGGTATTAATGCCCATGATTTCATCAAAGGCTTTATCCAGTTGCTCACCCGAGGTGTTGACGATATCGGCATAGTGATCCCAGATACCGGCATTACCCACAAAACAGTCAAGCTTGCCAAAACGCTCAACGGTCGCTTGAACAGCACGGACATTGTCTTCATAGTTGGCAACATCACCAGCGATTGCAAGAATTCGGTCACCGAAGTGTTCCTGTAAAGCATCAACTTTAGACTGAGAACGCTGAAGAACGGCCACCTGTGCTCCTTCTTCTAAAAAACGCTCAACCAAAGCCCAGCCTAAACCTGAACCACCACCAGTGATGAGTGCAACTTCGCCTTTTAGCCAACCCATGATTACTCTCCTGCCATCTCTACATATAACGCGCCATCTTCAACAATCACTGGGAATGTCTGGATTGGATCTGTTGCTGGCAAGCACAGTGCCTGACCAGTTTTCAAACAGAAACGTGCAGAGTGCAGCGGACATTCAACTGTACCGTCGTCTTCCAGATAACCTTCAGACATCGATGCATTACCATGTGAACAGCGATCATTCATTGCGAAGAATTCACCGCCATTGTTGAATACTGCCAGCGCATCGATACCGTTTACGCCGCAGTCCACTTTCAATGCTTCGCCTTCGTCAAGCTCGTCAACTTGGCAAACAAAAATCTTATTCATTAGAAGAACACACTCAGGTTATGTGAGTTATAGGTAACTTGGTCAAGCGTGATCTTACGGTTGAAGATCTGGAAGCCTAAGCCGCCTTCAACTTTACGGATCTTGTCATGACGCTTACCACAGTAAATCGTAACGTCTTTCTCTTTTTGGGTACGGTACAGTAAATAAGTCACGTACACATCGTATTCGCCTTCTACTTCAGACGCTTCAACAATCACGTTAGACACCATGTGAGTCGTACGTGATGGAGGCTCTTCTGCCCAGGCCATACCGGTTTCAAGACGGGCAACACGACGTTCCAACAGATCTTTCGTATCGTTGAACACCCAAGTCGTCGGTGGTTCAACCGAACGACGACGGTCACGGGTTTGTGCGTTTGGTGTGGTACGTAGCGTATAAGAAATATCTTCAGCTAGCGTGTCTAACCACTCGCGGAATTTCCAGTCATCAAGAAGCTTGGCTTCTTGATACAGGAACTGACTGATCTGGTGATGAAGTTCTAAGCTGATTTGACTCATTTCATAAGCTCCTTCTCGTATTCGTCAGCCGCTTTTTCAACGTCTTCCCATTTTTCATGGATCAATAAATCTGCCCAGCGACGGTACATACCGCGTGCTGCAGTTTCAGAGAAAATGTAGTTGGTGATGCCCGGGATACCATCTTCACGTACTTTCTCGTTGCCTTTACCCATCTCAACGATCAATTTGTTTTGACGTGCTTTATAACCACGTAAAACTTTCTGAATCTCGATCCAGTTCTCAGAGTCATCTTGCTCCAGGAAGCCGGCAGGACCGAATGCACGCGTTGCAGAGCGTTCAAACGCTTCTTTCACTTCTTGAGACGCTTCAGCATCGGCAATACAGAATGCCCAAACTTCAGTTTTGTTTGGACCACGTGGGTGCCATACGCGAAGTGTTGCAGTACCGTTCAACCAAGACAGTGTCGGGAACATGGTGTTGTGACCTGCAAGACGCAGCGCACGTACTTCACCTAGACGCTCTTTTACTTCTTCATACGTTTCGCGGAAGTAGTTGGCCACTTCACCGTCAACCCAAACGTTTGCATCTGGTTTCTCTGTGAAGAAGAAGCCTGAACCGTGACCACGTGAACCGTATTGCAGTGCATCTTTTGCAGTTTCCCAAACTGGACGAGCCGTTTGAGCAGCACCTAATTTCTTGGTTGATTCGTCGTCTGGTTTCGCGCCAAGTACCTGAATCGCAGATGCGTGAGAGAACAGAGCGTGGTATTGGTCAGATGCAAACTGTTCAGCTGCAAATTTCCAGTTACACTCGATTTCCCACTTGTGTACACCACCGATGATTTCAGTACCACCTGGACGACGGTCTACAACGCCATCAAGATACCAAGCGATATCACCCATGTATTCTTCTAGATCTGGTGTGGTTTCATCCCAGCAGCCGAATACCAGGCCTTTGTAAGACTTCACACGGTTTACTTCAACCAGACCCCATTGCTCTTTACATGCACCATGCGGGTAAGCACGATCTTCAAGCGGGATGTCTTTTAAAGAACCGTCAATACCGTAAGACCAGCCGTGGTATGGGCAAGTAAACGCACGGGTATTACCACAGTCTGCGAAGCTTACGCGCATAGAACGGTGACGGCATTGGTTTAAGAATGCTTTGATCGAGCCATCTTTTTGACGTGCCACAATGATCGGATCTTCACCCATATAGGTATTGAAGAAGTCGCCCGCCTTAGGAATTTGGCTTTCATGGCAAAGGAATAACCAGGTACGACCAAATACACGTTCAAGTTCTAACTCGTAGATATCTGGATCAGTATAGATAGATGGCGTAATACGTCCATTTTGTGCATCGACTAAAGCGTCGATTTCGCGCACATCAATTTTTCCACTCATTGAAAGCTCTCCTGTGACCGACACAACGGCACAAAATAAATAGACTCAACTTTGCATGGATAATGATTTTTTAGCGGGGTTTAGTGAAATATTTTTTTTGTTTTAATTAAGATATTTTATCAATTACTTATCGCTTATTTCTCTTTATTAAAGCATTAATAAAATTTGAAAGCCTATTTATTTCCTAAATGGCAGAATAATCTTCACCTAATAGTTGATTATAGACTATACTCTTAAGACATGATAGTTAGACATTTTTTGAATTAATCTTTTGGAATGGGTTTATGGAATTACGTCACCTTCGCTATTTCATTACCGTGGCTGAAGAACTGAACTTCAGTAAGGCTGCCTTGAAGCTCTACACAGCCCAGCCTTCTTTAAGTCAACAGATTAAAGACCTCGAAGAAGACGTTGGCGTAAAACTGTTACACCGGACCAAACGTAAGGTCGAACTGACAGAAGAAGGCGCAGTGTTTCTGGAACAGGCGCGCTTGACCCTGGCGCAGGCCGACAAAGCCGTGGCTATGGCGCGTCAGGTGTCCCAGGCCAAACAGCAGATGCTACGCATTGGCTTTGTACCGGTCGCGGAAATGAAGATTTTCCCGTATGTGTTGCCGAATCTGCGCGTACAGAACCCCGATCTGAAAATTGAATTGCTCAGTATGAACAACAATGATCAGATGAAAGCCATTAAAAAAGGTGAACTGGACATCACCTTTACCCGTCACAACTTTAACAGTGATGAAATTGAAAGCCAGTTCGTGCTGCGCGAACCGCTGATTTTCATTTTGCCAAAAGACCATCCGCTGGCCAAATACGAACGTATTCCGGTCAAAGCTCTTAATGGCATTGATTTTATTATTCCGGCCGCAGAGCAGTCGCAGAATCTGCACGACATGATTCTAAACTTTGCCAAGACCAATGGTATTGAATTTAATATTGTGCAAAAAGCCGACAACATCCTGTTCAATATCAACTCGATTGGTATGGGACTGGGTTGTACCATTTTGCCGGGCTACATTGCCCCGCTGACCATGAACAACACCATCATCCGTCCGCTGGATATCGAACTGCCTTATCTGGACCTGTATGTCAGTTACCGTAAAAACAGCAACTCGCCATCGGTCGACAAGTTTATGGAACTGTTGACCCGGGTGTTTTATCTGGATATTAACCGCGATTAAGCCGCGCTTTGGCTGACTGCCTGCCAGCATCATTATTTCGAGACTAAATAATGGTGCTTTTTTTATGGCCAATTTGCCGACTTTTTAATCAGATTAGACTTAAGTCGCAGGCTTTTTTGCACCATTTTTTATCATTTTTGCACTTTTACGACTTTTTCTCTGCTAGCCGCACAGATTTATTTTCAGCCGCAAACTACAACTTAAGTCTAATAAGCTAGACTACAGTGAAGTGCCGCTATGTTCTGCCCCTGAAGCAGGATGCTAGGCATGCTTTTATCTGTCATGGGCCAGATCAAAGGAATAAGAATGATAAAAACACCGTTTAGCCATATTAAAACCGGGATGCAGTCTCATCCTTATTTTTTTATCAGTTTTCTGATCACCACGGTGCTGTACGGTATTTTTCAGTGCTTGAGCCCGTGGACCTGGTCGACCTGCCTGCTCATCAGCTGGAATATTGCCGTGTCCGGCTATCTGCTCTTTACCCTGCTGAATTTCTGGCACAGTGATCATCAGCATATTCTGCAACGCGCCCAGCAGCAGGATGCCAGTAAATGGCTGATTCTGTTACTGCTGTTTCTCACCCTGGTGATGTGTTTTATTGCGATTATTGTCGAGATCAACTTATTTGCCCAAACCGACTTTGCACGCATGGGGCATTTTCTGCTGGCGATTACCACTATTTTATGTGCCTGGCTGTTTATGCATACCATTTTTGCGATTCACTATGCGCATGACTATTATCTGGCGCTGCAACAGCATCAGGCAGGTGGGCTGGAGTTTCCGAAAACCCCTTACCCGACCTATCCGGATTTTCTCTATTTTAGTTATGTGATTGGCACGTCGGCACAAACCGCCGATGTCAGCATCAGCTCACGCGCGATGCGTATCCTGAACACGCTGCATATTGTGCTGGCCTATATGTTTAACACCACTATTCTGGCGATTTGTATTAATCTGGTGGCCAGCTTTATTCAGCACTAAACCGGTTGAGCCAGAAATTCCGCCCATAAAAAAAGGATGGCCTGTCACCATCCTTTTTTCGCTTTTATCACCGGCTTATTTTACGCCGTGCGCCGCCAGGTAGTTTTTAATAACTGTGTTGAACTCATCGGCTTTTTCAACTTGTGACCAGTGACCACATTGGCTGAAGATGTGTGCATCTGCATTTGGCACCACATTCAGGATGTCCCAGGTACGGGATACTGGAATCACCACGTCTTGAGTACCATGAATCAGAAGTACAGGTACGGTGATGTCTTTCATTTTTTCGAAGTCTAACGGGAATTCGAAACGGTCACGGTCACGCGCACCCACCACGTCCATTAAACGGTCAGATGCATAGTCATTTGCAGCCGAGTCAAAACGGACTTTCACCAGTTCGTCTGTAATCAGGTCTTTGTTCACCACGAACATAGACAGTGTCTTACGGATCCCTTCTTCAGTCAGTACTGGGTTCGCGTGCGCTTTCAGTGCCGCAGTTTGCTTGGCACCACCGGTACCCATAGACACGATACCCAGAACGCGCTCTGGATAATCCAGTGCCAATTGAAATGCCAACCAGCCACCTAAAGAGTTACCCACCAACCAGGTTTTCTCGATACCTAAAGCATCTAAGGTACGGATTGCGTGATCAACCCAGGCACGGATCCCGTATTGGGTACCCGGTGCAACAACGGTTTGACCATAACCAATGGTATCAATCGCGATACAACGTGCCTGTTCACCAATTTGTGGCAGGTTTAACCACCAGTTGGCCGCTGCAGATACACCCGTACCTGAACCGTGCAAGAACAGAATTGGCGTACCTTCACCAATTTCATGGTAATGGGTGAGTTCACCTTCTGCGGTTTCAATCCATTTATCTTCTAAGCCAAAGAATGAATCTGTTGTATAGTCAGGGATTTGGACAGTGCTCATACTTACTCCTCATACAGTCTTTAGCTTGCGTTTCCCTCAATCTTGGAAGGTCTGGACGTCAAGTGACTCGTTGAACATGCGTTTTCTATAGGCTTATATTAACCGCTCCTGCGCTTTCAACTGATACAAAATTACGATTTTAAGCTACAAAAAAACGATTATTTAAGCCATTGTTTTTAAACATTTTAGTTAATTTTAAATCCTTATTTTTATTAGGACTTTCATCTGTTTTTACATAAAAAAGAGCAGCTGGAGGTGCAGCTGCTCTTTGAGCTTGACCAATTAGAATGTATAGGTATAGGTCGTCGCGATACGGTGTTCTTCTAGATCGTTACCACCTGAGATATTGTCATAGTTGGTATCAATAAACATGTAGTTGAAACCTAAACCTTTTAGCTTACCTTCTGGTACCACATAGTTCACAATCAGGTTGTTTTCATTTTCTTTGCCACGCGGTTCGCCTGCACCATTATCGACATCCCAACCACGGAAATGACGTGCAGTTGCGGTTAAACCTGGTACACCCACATCAGCAAAGTTATAGGTATAACCCAAGCTCCATGATTTTTCATCTTTACGGATAAAGCTTGCCACCGACCAGTTGTCTAGATAAGGCTGTGGTACCCAACCACCCAATGTCGGGAACATTGGCGCTTTGTTACCATGCTCTCCAAACATTTGCTGGTAGCCTAATTGTACTGTGTGCATACCATGGTTGATTTTTGCACCTGCAGACACGGCCTGGCTGTCAATCTTGCCATACAGCTGGTCACCCGATTCGCTGTTGTCAAAATAACGTACATGGGTGTCTAACTTGGTGTTTTCAGCCAAGGTCGTTTTATAGTTTACAGCGGCATAGTGTTGTTGGTAGATGTTGGTGACATCGGCATACCAGTAACTACCACCCACTTTTGGGGTGAATTGATGATCAATCCCGGCAATATACATACCGTCATCTGTACTGACTGCTGTCGCAAAGTTGTTTTGCGGAAATAAGCTCAGGTCATGATATTGATTTTCATAACGTGCATTAATGCCATCTAAATATGCCAAGGTCAGTTTAGTATCTTTAATGTCCTTAGACTCTAACCAGGCACCACTATAAGTAGTCAGTAATTGGCGAGATGGATCAAAGAATACCACTGGTGACATTGGTAATAGATCACCAACCTTCAACTCAGTTTCAGATACCTTAACTTTTAAGGTTGCACCAACTTTACCAAAATGATCTTTAGATTCTTTGCCATCGTGAGGTAACACCCAATCCGGATTTTGATCACGGCCGTTGAGTTTAACTGCATGTTGAACCAGTACATCTGCTCCAATTTGCACGCCACCACCAATATCATGATAACCAGACTTGGCATCCAAAGTTACCGCCTGTGACCATGAACCAAAGTTCAATTCTGGTTTATCTTGATACTGACGATCTAAATAGAAATTTTTAAATTTAAGTTGAACATTGCTGTCATCAATAAAATCTGCATATGTAGCAGAAGTTCCTAAAGTTGCTGTCGCAGCAAGCATTGCTATCCATAATTTTTGACGACGCATGGTAAATTTTCCCATTCAGCAGATAAAAACAATGCCGTCATCATGCGTAAGCATAATCAAATAGAAAATCCGACCACAGTATTAAACATTTATCGTTTTGGGCATTTTTTTGATTTCACAGCGCTTTTTTTATTTTTTTAAGATATTTCACCAATCATTTCCCTGCTAAATACTCTCCACCCTGCAAATATAAACCCCTGTTATTCATATTATTTTTCACTGTATTTTTTATTTATTTTGAGTTTTTAGGCTTTATTTATTGGTTTTAACATTAACACTTTAACTAATAGCTTTTAACTATCAGTATTATTTATAAAAAATTTAATATTTAAAACAATTCAGCTTTTCCCCGAATTTAAACCCCTTAGCTTTCCATTCCCCCTTCTCCATCCTTTTAAAATAAATCTCGGCTGATCATTTAAAAGACTTTTTATATAAAAATAAGATGCGTTTTAAATACATTGATCTGTGTGATTTTAAATCCGGATTTATTTTTAAAGTGTGATATTAAGCAACTCAATCACACCAATAAAAAAAGCACCCCAAATATATTGGAGTGCTTTGCTTAAGCCAGTTTTAAAATTAAAACTTAAGCTTGCATTTCACGTGCTTTAGACATAGTAAGCGCCAGGTCTTCAATCATGTCTTCCTGACCGCCCACTGTACCACGGCGACCAAGTTCCATCAGGATTTCACGCGCAGACACGCCATATTTCGCTTCAGCGCGTTTTGCAAACAACAGGAATGAAGAGTAAACACCCGCATAACCTAAAGTTGCCGCATCACGGTCTGCACGAATTGGGTTGTGCATCATTGGAATCACAAGGTCTTCAGCAACGTCTTGTACTTTGAACAGGTCAACGCCTGTATCCATACCCATACGGTTCGCTACAGCAATGAACAATTCAAGTGGTGTGTTACCCGCACCCGCACCAAGACCTGCAGAGGCCAAGTCCACACGTACTGCACCTGCTTCAACCGCAGCAACCGTATTTGATACACCCATACCTAAGTTGTGGTGACCGTGGAAACCGAGTTCGATGCTTGGGTCAAGGTGTTGACGTAAGTGACCCACGCGGTCTTTCACGTCTTGAGGAAGCATGTAACCTGCTGAGTCTGTGACATAAATACAGTTCGCACCGTAAGACACCATCTTCTGTGCTTCTTCTAAAAGACGCTCAGGAGAAGCCATGTGAGCCAGCATTAAGAAGCCCACGGTGTCCATGTCGAGTTTACGAGCAGCAGTGATGTGCTGTTCAGAACAGTCCGCTTCTGTACAGTGTGTTGCAACACGAATCGTTGATACACCAATTTCATGCGCCATTTTCAAATGATCAACTGTACCGATACCAGGAAGAAGCAGTGCAGACACTTTCGCATTCTTCATACGTGGCACAACAGCAGACAGGTATTCTTCGTCAGTAGCAGCAGCAAAACCGTAGTTCACTGATGAACCACCAAGACCGTCACCGTGGGTCACTTCAATTAAAGGTACGCCTGCATCATCTAATGCTGTTGAAATGGCAATCATTTGCTCAACAGTGGTTTGATGGCGCTGCGGGTGCATACCATCACGTAAAGTCATATCATGAACAATAATCTTAGACATGAGGTTGCTCCTTAAGCTTCAGCAGTGTTGAAAACGTGTTCAGCAAACATTTCTGCAGTACGTGCAGCTGCTGCTGTCATGATGTCGAGGTTACCTGCATATTTCGGCAAGAAGTCACCTAAACCTTCGACTTCTAAGAAGATCGAAACACGGTTACCGTCAAAAATAGGACCGTTTACCAGTTTGTAACCTGGTACATATTTTTGCACTTCTTTAATCATCGCATGTACAGATTCAGTGATCGCAGCTTGATCTGGCTCACCTTCAACTAAACAATGTACTGTGTCACGCATCATCAGTGGTGGCTCAGCTGGGTTAATGATGATGATCGCTTTACCTTGTTTCGCACCACCAACTTTCTCAATTGCACCTGCAGTAGTACGGGTAAATTCATCAATGTTTTTACGCGTACCTGGACCAACTGATTTCGTCGATACCGTTGCAATGATTTCGCCATATTCAACCGGTTGAACGCGAGAAACCGCAGCAACCATTGGAATGGTTGCCTGACCGCCACACGTTACCATGTTGACGTTTGGCACTTCACCAGCCGCAAGCAATGCTTCCAGGTTGACAGGTGGTACGCAGAATGGACCAATTGCAGCCGGTGTTAAGTCAATCATTAACACGCCAAGTTCATTGAGCTTGCGGCTGTTTTCTGCGTGTACGTATGCAGACGTTGCATCGAATGCAATTTTGATGTCATCTTCGATTACGTGAGGAAGAAGACCATCTACACCTTCAGCCGTGGTTTTTAAACCCATTTTCGCCGCACGCGCCAGACCTTCAGATGTAGGATCAATACCCACCATCCATACTGGCTCTAACCATTCGCTACGTTGTAATTTGTAAAGCAAATCAGTACCGATGTTACCTGGACCGATCATTGCACATTTAATCTTTTTCATGAATGTACTCTCTTAAAATTCTGATCAGGTTGGGGCTTATTCAGCAGCGAATGCCGCTGTAACTGAACCAAAGCCTTCAATTTCAACTTTGAATTCATCGCCTGGTTGCGCCACAACCATTGGCCCTAATGCACCTGTTAAGATGATGTCGCCTTTTAACAATGGACGACCACGGCGTACCATTTCATCTGCCAGCCAGACTGCAGCATTCAATGGGTTGGCTAAACAGGCTTTACCCACACCTTGAGAAACCACTTCTTCACCGCGGGTCATGACCATCTTACAGTTCACAAGATCCAGGTTTTCCAGTTTTACCGGTTGAGAACCCAGTACAAACGCCGCTGAAGATGCGTTGTCTGCCACGGTGTCAATCAGGCTGATTTTCCAGTTTTCAATACGGCTATCCACCACTTCTACTGCTGGCAGTGCGTAGTCAGTTGCACTGATAATGTCAGCATAGGTGTGTTTTTCTTTGGTCAAATCTTCTTTAATGACCAGTGCAATTTCTGCTTCAACTTTCGGTTGAATCAGCAAACCTGCAGGAATGGCTTCACCATCACCATAGGCCATATCTGCAAACAACATACCGAAATCTGGCTGATCAACACCCAGTTGTGCCTGAACTACCTTCGAGGTCAAACCAATTTTGCGACCTACTAAACGGCGGCCTTCTTTCAACGCGCGTTCGGTATTTACTTCTTGAACTGCGTACGCGATATCTACATCAGCAGATTCACCGCCTAATTGTGGGCGAATCGGTGCAATCGCAGTTTGTGATAATTCAGCATCTCTTAACGCTTGAGCAACTGATGCAACAACAGCAGAATTCGACATCAATGTTTCCTTAAACTGCAAAAATTGGGCTTATGCTGTTGACTAGATTTTCCGGCATGCAGCTGAACATCGGCCGATATAGGGGGGACTGATCAGAGCGGCAACAGGCTGTTGCTGCCGATCTCTAGCAAACGCGCATAGATATAAACTGATTTAGAATCGGAAAAATGGACTTTTTATGCCAATACTTATTTTATTTTTTACAATAGCTAGAACCTATAACACAGCCACAACTCAACCGACACGAAGCCCCTGATAGCTATAGATTTCCGAGTATTTCTATCCACTTTTTAAGAAAATCTGGATGAGAAGTTTCAGCGCTTAAGGCTTCGGTATTAGACGATTTTATCAGCAGCTTTTAGAGGCAATAAGGCTGCACAGTGTTTATACAGCCTCTAGAACAGAAAAAGAAAGACGAAACTTTGCAATCACGCAACATGCCCAGGCAGAGATCAATATAAGAAGGAAGAAAATAAGCTCTTGAATAAAAGAAGAAGCGGCAAGAGGTTCACTTCTTCTGAAAAGATGCTCTCCCACCTAGATGGCCTGTTTCATTTGTACCTGCTGTAACAGGAACTGATGCAGGCTGCTGACATCCCCGGCAATTTTTAGCGGTTGAAACAGCTGTAACACTTCGACCGTATGTACCCCATAGCTGACACCCACACGCGGCATGGCAATAGCCTGCGCCATTTCCAGATCATAAGAGGTATCGCCGACCATAATTGCCTGCTCAGGGCGCACCCCGGTTTCTGCCAGAATTTCTTCTAACATTAAGGGATGCGGTTTAGAGCGGGTTTCACTGGCGGCACGGGTCGCAGCAAACAGATTCATACTTTGAGTCTGCTGCAATACACGATCTAGGCCTTTACGACTTTTACCGGTAGCCACCGCGAGTTTTACCCCGGCATTCTGTAAATCATCCAGCATCGCCGCCACACCATCAAACCAGACATCGGTTTTGGAGTTGGCTACATAGTGCTCGGAATAGCACTGTAAAATCTCGCCATGCAATTCCGGCACCATCGGGAACAAACGCTGCGCCACTTCAGGCAGGCCCAAACCGATAATGCTTTTGGCTGCTTCATCGGTTAAGGGTTGCTGAAACTGCTGTGCAGCGAACTGTAAACTCGCCACAATTTGACCGACTGAATCAAACAAGGTGCCATCCCAGTCGAAAATGATGAGTTCTACAGCTGTATTCATATATGGTTTCCTCGATTTGATTCGGTTTAAATCCACCCCGACCCTCCTTTAAAAAAGAGGGAGAGCTTCATTAGAAAATAACTTTTATTGCAAGATCACAACAGATATTAATTACCCAACGGCGACATCCATGTCGCCTTTCGCACATTTCGGATGCAGATATCATTTACTATCGCAACGCTCCCTCTCCTGAACGAGTTTAAAGCACTGCTTTAAACGACGTGCAAGAAGGAGACTTGCGCAGCAGTGCTGCTCAGGGAGAGGATTTTTCCGAAATTTAATCTCCCCCTTTCGGAACAATGTTCCTCATCTTTAATTTTAATAAAGAGGGAAATTTCCCACTTAAATAAAGCAAGACGAACGAGAATTAAAAAGCCAAAGATTACTCATCATCTTCTGCAAGCGTTACCACCTTATCCGCCTTCTGCGCTCTTAACTGCGCCACCAGACTCTGCATATCTTCAGGCAATGGTGCTTCAATGGTTGGATAACCCGGAATCTCCAGACGCATGGCGTGCAAGCATAAACGGCGTGGTTTAGGCCCGCGATATTCGGTTTCATGACCGTATTTTTCATCACCCACCAGCGGATGGCCAATACTCAGACCATGCACACGAATCTGATGGGTACGTCCAGACAGCGGCGATGCATAGACCAGTGTGGCATGCATAAAGCGCTCTTGCACATTCCACTGGGTTTTCGATTCTTTACCTTCTTTAGACACACGCACGCGACGTTCGCCATTGGCCAGCTCATAACGATGTAGAGGTGCATCAATCAGCTGTTTGTCCAGCGTCACCTGTCCTTTCACCACCGCAGCATAGGTTTTACGGATTTTGTGCTCACGCAGCATGTCCTGCAAGGTTTTTAATACGCTGCGTTTTTTCGAAATCATCACCAGACCCGAAGTATCGCGGTCAATGCGGTGAATCAGCTCCAGATATTTTTTCCCGGTGGCCGCGCGCAAGCCCTCAATCAAGCCATAGGCCACACCACTGCCCCCATGCACGGCAATGCCCGATGGCTTGTTCACCACCATCAGCCCTTCATCTTCATAGATGACCCGGTTCAGCAAGCCTTGAGCAACTTTATCTGACACCGGCGCCGGGGTATCATCTTTCTGTTCAAAACGGATTGGAGCAACCCGGATCTGATCGCCAATATTCAGCTTGGTTTCGGCTTTGACCCGTTTTTTATTGACCCGCACCTGACCTTCACGAATCAGACGGTAAATCCGGCTTTTGGGCACGCCTTTTAAACGGCTAAACAAAAAGTTGTCAATCCGTTGCCCCGCTTGATGCTCATCGACTTCAAACCAAGTGACACTTTGCCATTGTTGGGTAGAATTCATACAGTTACGACGACCTAAAAAAATACTAAAATTGATTAAAAACTGATCACTTGGGCTATGCTTTACACAAGAAACATAAGCTTAGCCCATAGGCAGATGATGCAAGGTTTGATATAGTCAGCGCACGGAAACCATCGTAAGTGGGTAAAAGTTGGGTCATTTCGGTTTTTACTGAAGTTGATTATTCAATCAAACACTCCACTAAACACGTAAAGGTCCCAAAAGAATTATGCCGACGCCGAAGGCTTATTATATCGGCAAAACTGCAAACTGTTGCGTTTAATTGTACTTAAGGTACATAAATCAGTTTGCCTGAAAAAATATGTCGCCAACCTCAAGTTGGTTTTTAAACGTAAACTGATACACATCAGACTAGTCGTTCCCTGATGTCGCATTCAGGCTACAGCGTTGATACATTGGATCTGCACAAATTGTAAAGATACGACGATAATTCCGTATCAAGACACTCGACTAAAAGAAGGGATGATCTTTGAGCAATGTGACAGTGAAAGTTACTCACATCCAATGTACCGCTCGTCCGCCAGTGAAACGACCAGGTGACTTTAATCGTTTAAAGATTGAAGCCGTATTGACATCATCAATACGTGAATCATCCACCGAAACCCGATTATCAGGCCGGTAGAGAAACGTTCAGACCGCTGTATTTGAGATCTGAACCATGATCCGTGATGTTTGATGCTCGCTACGTATAGAGCGATGTTTTGCTGTGTATCACTATAAGGTGTTACACCCATGAAACGTATGTTGATTAATGCAACACATGCTGAAGAAATTCGCGTTGCACTTGTCACTGGTCAGCGTCTTTACGATTTTGATTTAGAAAATCGTACCCGTGAACAAAAAAAATCAAATATCTATAAAGGTCATGTGACTCGCGTAGAGCCATCTTTAGAAGCTGTATTTGTTGAGTATGGTGCCGGTCGTCAAGGTTTCCTGTCGATGCGCGAAATTGCCAACTCTTACTACAAGGCCGATCCTCGTCAAACTTCAAATATTCGCGAACTGATTACTGAAGGCACCGAACTGCTGGTTCAGGTAGAAAAAGAAGAGCGCGGCAACAAAGGTGCTGCCCTGTCGACCTTTATTTCACTGGCGGGCCGTTACCTGGTCCTGATGCCAAACAACCCGAAAGGGGGTGGTATCAGCCGTCAGATTTCCGGTTCAGTGCGTGAAGAACTGAAAGAAATGCTGGCCTCTTTAAACGTGCCACGCGGTATGAGCGTGATTGTACGTACTGCCGGTATTGGTCGTTCTCAAGAAGAATTACAACTTGATTTACAGCATCTGCTAGATCTGTGGGCGCAAATTCAAAGCACCTCAAGTTCTGGTCCATCGCCAATGCTGGTGCATCAGGAAGCCGGTGTCGTCACGCGTGCCATTCGTGACTACCTGCGTGATGATGTGGCTGAAATCCTGATTGACTCAGAACAGGCCTATAACGAAGCTTATAACTTCGTAAAAGCGGTGATGCCACGTCAGCTCGACAAGTTAAAAACCTATACCCTAAATGAACCACTGTTCGCGCATTTCGGTATCGAAAGCCAGATTCAAACCGCCTATGAACGCGAAGTCAAACTGCCTTCAGGTGGTTCAATCGTGATTGACCAAACCGAAGCATTGGTGTCAATCGACATTAACTCGGCAAAATCAACTCGTGGTCAGGACGTTGAAGATACCGCACTAAACACCAACCTGGAAGCTGCTGAAGAAATTGCACGCCAGTTACGTTTACGTGACATCGGTGGTCTGGTAGTAATCGACTTTATCGACATGACCAAAGACCGTAACCAGCGTATGGTGGAAGCCAAGCTGCGTGAAGCAACGCAAAGCGACCGCGCGCGTATCCAGTTTGGTCAATTGTCACGCTTTGGTTTAATGGAGATGAGCCGTCAGCGCTTACGTCCATCTTTAGAAGAAGCGACCGGTTATGTTTGCCCACGTTGTCATGGTACCGGCATGGTACGTGACTTACGTTCTCTCTCACTGTCGATTATGCGTAAAGTGGAAGAGATTGCGCTACGTGAGCGTCATGGTGAAGTTCAGGTTGAAGTACCGGTTGAAATTGCAGCATTCTTATTGAATGAAAAGCGTCACAGCCTGGTTTACCTTGAACAAACCTCAAATGTACGTGTAACGGTATTGCCGCACCCGCATTTAGAAACCCCACATTACGAAATCTCTTACAATCCGGAAGGCTTTGCCCCAACCAGCTATGAACGCACAGCAGCCACCCGCTTAAGCGAACAGGAACTAGGTTATGAAGCCTCTGAATGGCATTTAGAAGAAGAACAGCACGCTCAGCATGCAGCTGCGCCTGCAGCACCGCAAAAGGAACAGAAGCGTCCAGCCAAAGCTCAAGCCGCTGCGCCTGCACAAGTGGCCCCTGCTGCCGCTGCACCAAGTGCTAGCCCATGTGCATGGTTAGAAAACCTGTTTGTGCAAAAACAGGCCAACACGGTTGATCAGTCACGTAGCGCCAACAATGCGGCTGCAGCGATTGAGCAAATGGTCAATAATGGCGCAGTTAGCCGTGGCCAGTTCGGTCAGATTGCAGCTGCGGCGCCTGTGGCTGCACCAGCAGCAGCAACCAGCAATGCTTATCTTGCCCCATCAACTGTGGCCAAGCATGAGCGTGATCACGCTGAAAAACCGGCTGAACGTGAAGAAAAATCATCACGTCACAACAACAAAAAGCGCAGCAAGCACAAAGAGCCGCGCGAGCAAAACAGCCAGAATGACAACAGCCCAGCACAGCATCAGGTACACGAAGAAGTGGTGCAGCTGTCACGTCAGGAGCAACGTCAGGAAGCGCGTGAAAACAAACGCAACTCCCGCCGTCAGCACAACAACAATGAACAGACGCAAAACGAAGCGCAACAGCAAGATGCTGTGCCACGTCGTGACCGTCGTAACCAGCAACGTCCAGAGCGTCCAAATCGCCACCGCGATGCCAGCGTGCTGAATGACACGGCTGCACCGGCAGCAGCTACAGCAGCACCAGCCGCTGAAGCACAAGGCCTGAAAGTGGACCTGGTGGATGCACCACGTCAGGACGTGATGCCAACTGCTCTGGTGGTGAATGTTGATGCTGCACAAAGTGAAATTGTCGCGCTAAACCAGAACGCAGCCGCTGCACCTGCAGCAACTGCTGAACTTCCGGTTGCGACCAGCACTGAAGCAGTAGAAGAAGCACCAGTACCAAAAGAAGAAGTGGCACCTGCGGCAATTGTGGCTGAAGAGCACAAATCGCAACCGGTGAAACGCGCCAGCAACGATCCGCGTCAGCGTCGTCGCCAGCAACGTGAAGGTCGTGCGCAACAAAACCAGCCGCCAAAGCTGTCACCATCTCAGGTTCCAGCCTTGCAGCAGTACACGGTAGGCAGCCTGATCCGTCATGTGTATGGTGAAGATTGCTCGGTACTGATTGAGCAGTTTGGTTTAATCCCAACCTTTAACCGCGCCCTGCAAAAGTTCACTGAACAATATGCAGCCAGCCTGGTCGCTCAAGCACCTGCGGCAGAAAGCCAAAAGCAGCCTGTGACCCGTGATGTTGAAGTCAGCAAAGCTGAGCCAGAAGCAGAACCTGCTCCTGTGCTGGACCTGACTCCACCAGCGCCAGTCAAACGTGTGGCCAATGATCCGCGTGAGCGTCGTCGTTTAGCCAAACTTGCTGCCGAACAGGCGCTGGAACAGGCCAAACAGGCCCATGCCGACGAAGCAGAAAAAGCACCCGCTAACGATGCACCAGCAGAAACTGCGGCGGACGCTCAAGCAGCTGAAGCAACAGAAGCCACTGCTGCAAGCAGCACAGCAGCACCTGTAGAAGCGACTGCCGAGCCAGCAGCAACTGAAGCAGCACCAGCGGCTGAAACCACTGCGACTGAAACTGAAGTGGCGACTGAAGAAAGCGCTGCAGCCGAAGCACCGGCTAAAGAAACAGCGAAAGCTGAAGCAGCGCAACCAGTACAGGCTGAACTGCCAGTTGATGCAGCAGATGCCAGCGAAGCACCGGCAAATGCAGAAGCTGAAGCTCCAGAAGCCGCAGCAGACAAGGCCGAGAAAGAAAAACCGGCACGTCCGCGTCGTCCACGTGGCCGTCCACCAAAGAAAGCCAACACCTCAACTGAGTCATAATTTGCTTTTTTGCAGGTGAATAAAAAAATCCAGTCATTTCGGTGGCTGGATTTTTTTTGTTAATTTGTCAGATTAGGTTGATTACACTACAACGAAACGATTAAAACCTTAAAGTGCAATATTCATGCGCTAGAACTACAGATTGGATGTCGAGAATAAATAGGATTCATATGAGCCATACAACACAACATGATCTTATTGGTCTGGCCGATGTCGCCGCCAAAATTCCAAAGTTTATCGGCAAAGTCCCGAATCTTATTCAGGGTCTGAGTCAAGCCTATTTACGAACGCCATCCACCCCTGCCGGTCTGGGCATTGCCTTTGAAAAAGCGGTCAAACGTAATCCGCATGGTCTGGCTTTAATGTTTGAAGAGCAGCGCTTTAGCTACAAAGCCCTGAATGAATGGGCCAACCAGATTGCCCACTATTATCTGTCACAAGGCGCACGCAAAGGCGATGTGATTGCGGTAATGCTGGAAAACCGCCCGGAACTGATCGCGACTGTCATCGGTCTGGCCAAAATTGGCGTCACCATTGCACTGGTAAACACCTCACAGGTCGGCAAGGTGCTGACCCATAGCATCAATCTGGTCAAACCGGTCGCGCTAATTGTTGGCGAAGAATGCCGTGCTGCGGTAGAGGAGATTCGTCAGGCGCTGGATTTACCGGCAGATCGTCTGGACTGGTTTGCCGATCAGGAAACCCAGCGCGATGCCGGCAAAGCTCCGAACGGCTTTAATAATCTGGCCGAAAAGATCGACCATTTCCCGAAATTCAATCCGCCGACCACACATTCGGTCCAGGGCAAAGACGGCCTGTTTTATATCTATACCTCGGGAACCACCGGCCTGCCGAAAGCCGTGGTGTTCACCCATAGCCGCTGGACCCTGGCTTACGGCACCTATGGCCATGTGCTAAATCTGAATCCAAAAGATGTCATGTATGTGACCCTGCCGCTGTATCACGCCACCGGTATTGTGGTGTGCTGGTGTGGGGTAATTGCCGGTAGTGCAACCCTGGCAATTCGACGTAAATATTCCACCTCCAGCTTCTGGAAAGATGTACAGAAATTTAATGCCTCCGCCATTGGTTATGTCGGCGAGCTGTGCCGCTACCTGATGGATGCACCGCCATCTGCGCTGGATCAGGACCATCGTGTTACCAAAATGATTGGGAACGGTATGCGCCCGAATATCTGGAACAAGTTTAAACAGCGCTTTGGGATTGAAGAAATTCTGGAGCTGTATGCCTCCAGTGAAGGCAATGTTGGCTTTAGCAACATCTTTAACTTTGACAATACCGTTGGCTTTTCTCCAACCCCCTATGCGATTGTGGCTTTCGATAAAGAAAAAAATGAACCGGTCCGGGATGCGCGCGGCTGGTGCCAGAAAGTCAAAAAAGGTGAAGTTGGTTTATTGATTGGCAAAATTACCCGCCGTTCGCCGTTTGATGGCTATACTGATCCGGAAAAAAACAAGGCGGTGATTTTAAAAGGCGTTTTCCAGCGTGGCGATCAATACTTTAATACCGGTGATCTGGTACGAAATATCGGCTTCCGTCATGCCCAGTTTGTTGACCGCCTCGGGGATACCTTCCGCTGGAAAGGCGAGAATGTCTCCACCACCGAAGTGGAAAATATACTCTGTGATTATGACAAAATTGCCGAAGCGGTGGTCTACGGCGTAGAAATTCCAGAAACCAATGGTCGGGCCGGAATGGCGGCCATTACCTTAAATGCCGATGCAACACTGGATGAACATGACCTGCAGCAGATGGTGAGCCAGTTTAAACAGGCCCTGCCCGGCTATGCGGTTCCCGTATTTTTACGGATTCAGGCCCAGGTTGAAACCACCGGCACTTTTAAATATCAGAAAAACAAGCTCAAAGAACAGGCATTTAATCCGGCAGCTACCACGGATCGTTTGCTGGTGTTGCTGCCCGGTGCAGCGGCTTATACTGATCTAACCCCGGAAATTTTCGAGCAGATTCAAACCTATCAATACCGCTTCTAAGCCCAAAGTTGTCTATTTTTTGATTCCCTAGCATGAATTTGTTTCATTTATAATCAAACATAGACAACTTTTTTATTTTTTACTTGCGCTCAAACGAGATCTTGCTACAATACGCTCCATCAAATGATATGGGTCGTTAGCTCAGTTGGTAGAGCAGCGGACTTTTAATCCGTTGGTCCCGCGTTCGAGTCGCGGACGACCCACCACTCATTTGAAAGCCTAAGATGGGTCGTTAGCTCAGTTGGTAGAGCAGCGGACTTTTAATCCGTTGGTCCCGCGTTCGAGTCGCGGACGACCCACCATCTTTCCTTAGGAACTCTGCAAAAACTCCAGTTCTTGCATCTTAAAAAATAAGCAGCTTATTTTTTATTCCTCAGGGTCGTTAGCTCAGTTGGTAGAGCAGCGGACTTTTAATCCGTTGGTCCCGCGTTCGAGTCGCGGACGACCCACCATTTATCTTCCAGAATAAATATCTTCGCTTCCCTACTCTGCATTGCACATTTATATGCTGGGCTGCATCGTATCTGCGCTACAACCTCAATATTAATGTGGATGAAAGAACGCTCAATCTGCTTTTTTAATCGGCCGACTTTTCCAGATAATAAGCATGTGCCGGTAAAGGATTACGGGAAAAATACTGCTGATTTACCGTCGATACTGTGGCAATTTTTTCTAAATCCATGCGTAGATTCTGCGTGTCATCAATATCATAAAAAATTTCCACCCCATTACTGCGATGCACAATAATCTGGTGCGTGGTTTCATCATACATCCAGTAATCCAGATGATAATTCATTTGTGCACCGGCCATGACCCGGCCCAGATAGACGATGGAACGATGTGCGGTGCCATCGGGCAATAAAGTCAGAATAAAATCGACTGTACCGGTCTCACATTTGACATAGGCATCTTCACAGCTAATTTTTACCTGATACCGGCCGACATAGGCCAAGGCCGCTTCCGGCACCACGGCTTTATCGGCATCTTTTGCAGATGGAAATACCGGTTGGCCAGCCACTTCACTCAGGCGTTTACTTGGCACATCTTCCGTCACCTGCAGGTCTGCCACGGGTGTAAACGGCTGTGCCTCCTCTCCTTCTTGACTGTTAAACGTCGGGTCACAAGCGGCCAAAGACAGGCAACAGATTCCCCATAACCATTTCGAACAATGCACAGCCAATATGGTGTCTCCCGGGTATCAATAAAAATAGCCACCGTATGCCTTTGCATCAGGTTGATGGGCTCACAGCGAAGCTATTGAAATTATATGAATTTTCACCCAAATCTACAGTTTTTGTAGACCTGTTTCAAGATTTTAAAGCGCAATATTTATACCGTGTCATTTTATTTACATAAATTAACGATTTATAGCGCATTGACCCTTTAAAAACGGAAATAGGTCGCCAATTTTATTTTATGAGTTGTTGATTGACTCACCATTTTATTTTTTAAGGAGACCTCAATGGCCAATGTTGGTTTATACCGCTCTAACCGCTCAAACATGATTGCAGGTGTAATGGGTGGTATTGCTGAACGTTTTGGTTGGAATGCAAATTTACTCCGCATTATTTTTGTGTTGGTATCCATTATGAGTGCCGCCTTCCCGGGTATTCTGGTGTACTTGGTACTGTGGCTGGTGATGCCGAAAAAGAAAGCTGAAATTGAACACGTGAATGGCTATCGCAATCCGGTACGTACCATTCATGAAGATCAGAACAGTTACCGTTAATCTTCATTTTTCTTGCACAGTTTAAAGCTACGGTGGACCCCTATTACCGTAGCTTCTTTTTTCTGGCTTTAACTTTCCGTAGTTTTGCTGCGTAGCCAGATCAGACGCTGGTTCATGGCGGCAATCATATCGGCGCGGCTAATAATCCCGACCAGCTGCTGCTGTTCCACCACTGGAATATAGTTAAACGAACGTTCCACAAAATACGGGACCAGATCGGCAATACTCTGATGTGGTTTTACCGTCACCACCTTGCGGTTCATAATGTGTTTGACCTGATGCTGCCATGACATCCGCACATCGGTAGCATGTTTAAACCATTCCACCACTTCATACAGTGCCAATGTGCCGACCAGTTGCTGCTCGGCATTTACCACCGGCAAGCTCATTAAATTGACCTGCTTGAACTTGTCCAGCGCGAGCTGGATATCATCATCCTGCTGCAAGGTAATCACATCATGGGTCATGATATCTTCACAGCGCCATTCCTGCACGTTTTCATCCTGCATACGCGCATTGGCCTGATATTGCGCTTCCAGAATAATTTTCTGCAAATCGTATTCACTAATGTCCAGCAGCTCGGTCTGATGCTCCAGTACATGATGAATATCTTGCGGCTGAATGGTGACTTTCTGGGTCGGGGTCGGGTCTTGCGAACGCAGATTCAGCTGGGCCTTGTGCGGATATTGCTTGCCGGTCAGTCGGTTAAACATCATCGCCACCAGCAGCAATAACAGCGAATTTAACAGCACCGGATAAAAGATAAATAAATAGCCCAGTTCACTGACCGCCTCACCGCCCAATACCGCAGTAATTGCCACTGCACCACTCGGTGGATGCAGCGAATCAGTCGACATCATTAAAATAATAGATAAGGCCACCGCCACACTAAAGGCTTCGGTCAGATTCGGAATATACAGCGCACAAGTCACACCAATAATGCCGGCAATAGTATTGCCAATCACCATATTCCACGGCTGTGCCAGCGGACTGGCCGGCACCGCAAACAGCAATACTGACGACGCACCCATCGGCGCGATATACCAGGCATTAATATCGCCCAGAATCCATAAGCTGATCAGTGAAGATAAACTTAAGCCCAGCAAAGCACCCAATCCGCACAACAGACGTTCTTTCAGCGGCAGTAATTTGAAATTGGGTTTTAAGATTTCTAACCATTCAGATTGCGGATGAAACACGGGAATCCTTTGTGATTTTGGCGACGGCCGCCATTATAAAATGAAGCAGCTTATAAGATGTATTCATTCTATATCTTATAATTATGAATTTTTCTGTTGAGATGTATATCAGTATAGGCACACTGAATCATCCTCTTTTTAGAAAAAATTGATAAGCTCTTCATTTTAAAAACATCGTTTTTGCGTACACACCGTTCAGCGCAGATGATTGCGCTGTATACACCAGATGAAACCGATCTTTGAGAAAAATGACTGAAATGACAATGCTGGGTTTTCCCCGAATCCTACAGACCAAAATCCGGTTTTTGTGGATAGACGGATCAATCTAACGCCGGTTTCTCTACTGATTTTTTACGACGATTTTTCGGTTAGGCTTCGCTTCCTGATCAAAGCGCCAGCATTGTATGGATAACCTTTGCTACCTCCCGCCAAAATCCTTATAATTGAGCACAATTTTTCTCTAATTTTAAGTGGATGACCATGAGTCGCGCCATATCGCATATTGATACTTTCCAAGGCTTAATTCTTGCCTTACAAAATTACTGGGCGGAGCAAGGCTGCGTCGTGTTGCAGCCTTACGACATGGAAATGGGTGCAGGAACATTCCACACTGCGACCTTCCTTCGCGCACTGGGTCCTGAAACCTGGAATGCCGCTTATGTGCAACCATCACGTCGTCCGAAAGATGGCCGTTATGGTGAAAACCCGAACCGTTTGCAACACTACTACCAGTTCCAGGTGGTATTAAAGCCAAACCCGGACAACATCCAGCAGTTATATCTGGATTCTTTAAAAGCCATCGGGATTGATCCTTTGGTTCACGACATCCGTTTTGTCGAAGATAACTGGGAATCACCAACACTCGGTGCTTGGGGCTTAGGTTGGGAAGTCTGGCTGAATGGTATGGAAGTGACGCAATTCACTTACTTCCAGCAAGTCGGTGGGGTTGAATGTTATCCGGTCACCGGTGAAATCACTTACGGTTTAGAACGTCTGGCGATGTATCTGCAAGGGGTCGACTCTGTGTATGACCTTGTTTGGACTAAAGGTCAGTTCGGTACGGTCACCTATGGCGATGTATTCCATCAAAATGAAGTAGAACAATCGACCTATAACTTTGAATATGCGCCAGTCGACAAACTGTTTGAACTGTTCGATTTTTACGAAGCAGAAGCCTCTCGTTTGATGGAAGCAAAACTGCCACTTCCTGCTTATGAGCAAGTGGTCAAAGCATCACACAGCTTTAACTTGCTCGATGCGCGTGGTGCAATTTCTGTGACTGAGCGTCAGCGCTACATTTTACGTGTCCGTACATTGGCGCGTGCCATTGCACAAAGCTACGTGGCCGCACGTGCAGAGCTTGGTTTCCCAATGGCGGAACCGCACTTACGTGATGAAGTTCTGGCACAGTTAAAAGCACAGGTTGAGGCGGAAGCCGCGCAAGCAGAAAAATCAGCGGAGAGCAAATAATGTCTAAACATACTGTTTTATTTGAACTTGGCTGTGAAGAACTTCCACCAAAAAGCCTGAAAAAATTACGTGATGCGTTACAGGCAGAAACGGTTAAAGGCTTAAAAGATGCAGGTCTGGCTTTCGATTCAATCGAAGCTTATGCTGCACCACGTCGTTTGGCGCTTAAAATCGTCAATGTAGATGGCGCGCAAGCCGATACACAAAAACGTTTTGACGGCCCTGCTGTGCAAGCAGCATATGATGCAGAAGGCAAGCCAACCAAAGCGCTTGAAGGCTTTATGCGTGGCCAAGGCATTACGGTTGATCAGGTTTCGACATTCCAGGCCGGTAAAGTTGAAAAAGTTTGCTACTTAAAAGATGTCAAAGGCCAAAGCCTGGATGCGCTGTTACCGCAAATTTTACAAAATGCCTTGGACAACCTGCCAATTGCAAAACGCATGCGTTCTGCAGCCAGCCGTACCGAATTCGTACGTCCTGTGAAATGGGTAGTGTTGCTGAAAGACAATGACGTGGTTGATGCCACCATTCAAGATCACAAAGCTGGTAACGTGACGTATGGTCACCGTTTCCATGCGCCTGAAGCAATCACTTTAACGCATGCTGATGAATACTTAAGCAAGCTTAAAGCAGCTTACGTTGTGGCGTCTTTTGAAGAGCGTCAAGCCATCATCGACCAACAAGTGAAAGCACTTGCTGATGAAGTGAATGCCATTGCGATTGTGCCTGCAGATCTTCGTGACGAAGTAACAGCTCTTGTAGAATGGCCTGTTGCACTTCGTGCAAGCTTTGAAGAACGCTTCCTTGCTGTTCCTCAAGAAGCGCTTATTACGACCATGCAGGACAACCAAAAGTACTTCTGCCTGGTGAATAGCGATAATAAACTGCAACCGTACTTCATTACGGTGTCAAACATCGAGTCGAAAGATCCGTCACAAATTATTGAAGGTAACGAGAAAGTCGTTCGTCCACGTTTGTCGGATGCTGAATTCTTCTTCCTGCAAGACCAAAAACAACCGCTTGCTTCTCGTAAAGAGAAATTGGCAAACATGGTCTTCCAGGCAGAATTGGGTACGCTTTGGAACAAATCTGAACGTATTGCCAAACTTGCTGTTGCGCTTGCGCCAATTACAGGTGCAAATGCGGCTGACGCTGAAAAAGCTGCCCTGCTGGCAAAATGTGACTTAACCTCTGAGCTTGTGGGTGAATTCCCAGAACTTCAAGGCATCGCGGGAACTTACTATGCACGTCTTGAAGGCGAAAATGATGAAGTGGCTGAAGCACTTGGCGAGCAGTACTTGCCTAAATTTGCAGGTGATGTTTTACCGAAAACCAAAACAGGTACAACCATTGCGCTTGCAGACCGCTTAGATACGCTCACCGGTATTTTCGGTATTGGTCAAGCGCCTACAGGTTCGAAAGACCCGTTTGCCCTGCGTCGTTCTGCAATTGGTATCTTACGTCTAGTGACTGAAAACGAGCTTGATGTTTCAATCGAAGATTTGATCAAACTTGCTTTAGCTGCGTATGGCGATGTACTCAAAGATCACGATAAGACTTTAAACGATGCGGTTGCATTCCTTGAAGGTCGTTACCGTGCCAAATATGAAGACCAAGGTGTGGCTGTTGACGTGATTCAAGCCGTTCAAGCCTTGTCACCAAAATCACCGCTTGATTTTGACAAGCGTGTCAATGCGGTCAATCACTTCCGCGCATTGCCTGAAGCGGCTGCACTTGCTGCTGCGAATAAGCGTGTTGCCAATATTCTTGCCAAAGAAGCGGCACCAGCTGGTGAAGTGGTTGAAGCGAATCTGGTGGAAGATGCTGAAAAAGCATTGTTCGCTGAACTTGCAAAAATCACGCCTGTAGTTGAGCCATTATTCGCTGCTAAAGACTACACTGCTGCGCTCTCTGCACTTGCTGCACTGCGTGCGCCTGTAGATGCGTTCTTTGACGGTGTAATGGTGATGGCGGATGATGCTGAATTGAAAGCAAACCGTTTACGCTTGCTTGCTCAGCTTCGTAACTTATTTACGAAAGTGGCGGATATTTCGGTGCTTCAACACTAAAAACTAATTGGTTGTAAAATACACGAAACCCCGCTATAACATTAGCGGGGTTTTTTATTTTTATAAACAATATATTAGGGCTGATAATGAGTGTAATTATTAAAGAATTGGAGATTTTGAATTTTAGGTCATGTAAAGATACTCAGGTATGTTTAAAAAATTTCACCGCTCTAATTGGTTATAACAATGCGGGTAAATCAAATATTCTTTTGGCTATTAAATTTCTTTTAGAAGGCTTAAGTGTTAAATCTTTTAACTACTATGCAAATGCAAATAATTGTGAAGAACCCATAGAAGTAACAGCTCTCCTAACCAACATCAAAGATGACTTATTAAATTGGCTTTGTTGCACAAAGATTTCATAACTATATGATTTTAAAAGTTTTGATTGTTTTTTGATCCAAAATTAAATTTATTTAAATCAGATGCTTACATATTTATGCAACAAAGCCTATTAAATTTATTAGAAGAGGATCATGCAAATAAGCTTCGACCATTTATACAAAATGAAGAATTAAAAATTAAAAGAAGAACCTTCCTCGATAGAAATGAAAAACAGAAGATAGTTGCTACCTTATTTGATGGTAAGGAGTGGAAATCTATCCCTTCCGGTATTGAACAATCAATTATAAAAATTTTTCCAAAATTCATTCATATTGAAGCCATGACAGATGCTCATGAGGATTCAACAAAAAATAAAAGTGGGACAGCAATATCTAAACTTCTTGAACTGATTTCTTTAGAGATTCAAGAAAACTATCAACAAGATTTTATAACAAGTTTGGAATCTGTTTCTAATCTTTTATCACATGATGGAAGTAATAGAATTCCTGCATTGAGTAAAGTCGATACAGGTATAAATGAAATAATTAATGACTTTTTTCCAAATATATCGGTAAAGCTGCATTTCCCAACCCCAACCATCGAAGATATTTTTAAAAGTGGGACTTTGAAAATATTTGAAGATACACATACAGAAAGAGATTTTAATAATTTTGGGCACGGTACTCAGCGCTCAATCCAAATGGCTCTTATTAGATATTTGGCTGACTTACAGCAAAAGAATCCTAGCTCAAGAAGATCAAATACTATTATTTGTATTGATGAACCTGAACTCTATTTACATCCTACAACTATTGAACTTGTACGTGATGCATTAATGACTCTCAGTAATTCAGGTTACCAGATTTTATTTTCTACGCATTCCGCAAGTCTTTTGTCCTCTGAACATGCAATTAATGCTTTACAAATTCATAAATCTCCAGAGTTAGGCACACAAGCAAGAAAGCCTATTTCAAAAATTATCGAATCTCTTAATGCTAAGTATCCTAGTCATTTTTATGAAGTGTTTAAGTTAAATAATGCTTCTCAAATATTTTTTAGTGATGAAGTCCTTTTAGTAGAAGGAAAAACTGAGCTTAGAGTTCTTCCTAACATATATACTAAAATACATAAACGCCCTTTTCATCTCAAAAAACTATCTCTAGTTTCTGCTGATAGTAAAACCAGTCTTTTACCTATTCAAAAAGTTTTAGGTGCTCTTGGAATTCCTTCAAGAATTCTTACAGATCTTGATTTTATCGGTAATTGTAAGGATTGGGATCTAATTGATGATTCTAATGCTCATTATTTTGAAGAGTTTAGAAGTTTAGTAGAGAGAAATAAGGACTTACCTGATTTGAATATTTGTCAGGATCATGTCAAAGACTGTTCGTCCTTAAGACAAATCGGTGCAAAAAAGTTTAAAACTCTAGCTCAACTACCTGAAGCCAAACCCATACTAAAAAACATTCATAATTCTCTAAAAGTTAAAGGCATATACATATGGTGTACAGGAGATATTGAGGCTGTTTATGGTTTTAATTCTAAAAGAGAACAAGAATGGCGTAGATTTAATACTGCTCTTATAAATAATGAATCTATTGAAGAATTAGTAAGTGATTACGAACATTTGAGAGATGCTATAGAGTGGATTAGCTAAAAGTGGAGTAACTATAGGCATATCCCTATATATTTCATATACTCAACCTAACAACACTCAACAAGAAAGAAGCTTATGAAACTTAAAACTTTAATTTTATCTGGTCTAACTTGCCTTTCTCTGGGTGCATGTACCTCTGCGCCAGTCATTCCACAACTACAAGCAGGGGTATTACAAGAAGTCCAAAATCTTGAGGTCTATCCAGACACCACGCATAACTCGGCCAAACTGACCAAGTTTATTGATAAATGCGTGATTGAATTTAGAGGGCAGCTCAAAGCCGGCCGCTCAATTGAACAATGGGCATTTAAAGGCAACACCCTCATTTCAGCCGGTTCAGCTACCTTTGCCCAAGATGGCACCAGCACCGCCCATAATTTTGACCTGCATGATGCCACGGTACAGAAAAACTTCCTGACCCTGCGCGATCATTTCCATAAAGATGCACTGGCGCAATGTAACTAAAAATTCAAGCATCATGCCTGCAAAAGGTATGGTGCTTTTCCACATTTCCTAGAAAAAATAAAAATAACCCGAAAAATAAATAGATTTTTCATCATTCAAATTATATCTGCTATACCAACTGGTATAAGACTTCGCAGCCAATCCCCGGTTTACAAAAATGCCTGAATTGTTAAGCAGTTGTAGCAAGATTGTGGATGTTTTTGCATAAAGCATATCGGCGCATATTTTTCTCCTTAAGATAGGCACCGCTCACAGCATTGCGTCTGTGGCACACATGCAAGGAAAATCCTATGAAGAAAACTCTCACAACAATATTCATGAGCAGCGCCCTACTCGCGACATCTTCACTGTATGCCGCGCCAGCACTTCAGGCCAATGTCAACGCATCGGCAGCTGTGCAGACGCCACAGGCTGGTGGACTTTTAAATAATGTAGTGCAAGGTACGCAGCAGACCTTACACAGCGCAGGCGAGCATGTCGGTCAAGGATTACATAGCGTAAAAACCACGACCCAGAACACCTGGCAAAACACCAAACAGTTCAGCAATGAAAAAGCCGAAGCCGGCAAAGAAAAAGCCGCAGATTTAAAACAGGCGGCCTATGAACGCTCAAGCGAACTGAAACAGTCTGCCGCCAAGAAAGCCGCAGCAGCCCGTGAACATGCCGCAGACCGCACGGAAAAAACCAAAAACAGCCTGAAACAGAAATCGGCACAGGTACAATTGCACAGCAATGCGCAGGTTGATGTCGATACGCCTGTGGCCAAAGCCAAAGTCAGCAGTAAAACCCATACCGCGGTTGGCGCTGCACAATAATCAAAATGAGAGAACCAAGCCTGCAACCCTGCGGGCTTTTTTAATTTTGTGGTTGAGTTTCAAGACAATTCAGCAGATGCTCAACACAGTAACAGGAATCTTCATGATTTCTTCATGCCTTCAGTTTAGGCTTAGGCTTTCCATTCTCTTTTAGCAGGGGTCATGATTATGCATAAAATGAAATCCGTATTGGCTGTTGGCCTTATGCTCATGGGCACTGCAGTCTGGGCACAAACTCCACCAGCAGAAGCGAATAGCAGCACCAAGCTCCAAGCCCCGATTCAGCCGTATGCCGATAATCCGAATTTACTGCATGTCTGGGCCTATAAAGCACAGCAAGGTGTTTTAAACGCGGCAGATCGGGTTGGTGAAGTGGCAGAAAAAGGTGTGCAAAAAGTACGGCCTTCGGTGCATCAGGCCTGGGAAAATACCAAAACCTTAACCAGCAACACCACGCAACAGGCCAACCAGAAAATTCAGGACACCAAAGAAGCTTTAGGCGGCGCACCGCAACAGCCGGTACCAATTGTACAGGGCAGCTTGAGTCAGCCAGATACCGCTCAACCGGCGGCATCAGTACCTGCTGAAACCGGTTCAGGGGCCACCAGCTATGCCGTGACCGAACTTTAAGACGGGAGTGAGCGAGAGCCTCATCATCACTCGCCTTTTCATTCCACCCAAAAATACGGACCTGAATGCGTCCGTATTTTTTATTGCTTGATATCTGCTTAATTGACCTGACGGATCGGTTGGCCCTGCTGAAACGCGATCACGTTTTCTACCATTTGCTGCACAATCCGCTGCCGCGCATCTACACTGCCCCATGCACTATGCGGGGTTAAAATTAAATTGGGAATAGCTGAGTCTAACAGGATATTGCCCTGCTTGGGTGGCTCGACACTCAGCACATCCATCGCCGCACCGGCAATTTGTCCGGACTGTAAGGCTTCGGCCAGCGCCGCTTCATTGACAATACCGCCGCGGGCACAGTTAACTAAAAACGCGCTATGTTTCATGGCAGCAAACTCAGCCGGCCCGATTAAATCCCGGGTATCTTCGGTCAGTGGACAATGCAGGCTTAAAAAATCTACCTGCGGTAACAGCTCGGCAAAAGGCACCCGCGACGCAGATTGTGGCCGGTTGGCGAGAGCAGCAATTTTGACCTGCATGCCGAAGGCTTCGGCTAGCTTGGCCACTGCCTGCCCCAACTCACCATAACCGACAATGCCCAGCGTTTTTCCAGCCAGCTCGACAATTGGATAATCCAGCAGACAGAACTGGCTAGAACGCTGCCACTGGCCCTGTTGCACCGCCTGATGATAACGCACAAAAGAAGTAGCCAGATTTAACATCAGCATTAAGGTATGTTGCGCCACTGCGGCCGTGCCATAACCCTGACAGTTACACACCACCACACCCTGGCGGCGTGCCTGTTCCAAATCGACATTATTGGTACCGGTGGCTGAAATCAGGATCAGTTTAAGCTGCGGGCATTGCTGTAATGTCGCGGCATCCAGCAAGACTTTATTGCTGATAATCACCTCGGCAGATTGCACCCGTGGCAGCAGCTCTGCAGGCGAAGTGGTTGGATACAGCGTTAACTGCTGCTGAAAGACAGCGTTTAAGTCTTCTAGCTGTAAATCATCCTGATCCAGCGAGGCAAAATCCAGAAATATGGCGTTCATGTGGTGCATCCTCTCATCATGGCGTGAAGAAATTAAAGCACACTTGTAGCGCTGCGCGTCAGTTCAAAAATGGGATGCCCACAAAAAAACGCCCATGAGTTCATGGGCGCTTGCTGTGATAATTGCGTAAAGAAAAGCGGATTTGCCGAATGACATAAATGGTTAAAGCCAATACCAATAACAGGCCACTGCCGAACACCATATAGGCTGAATAATGCACCGTTTGTGCCGAAGCCACCGACGGAACAGCCCAACCCAGCAGGCTCAGTACCACAACAGACAGAGATCGAATGGTCATAACACTACCCTACTTTTTATCCACTGGTTGTTTTACATCCATCTTCATCTTAGCCTGAATATAAAATAAAACAAGGACTTCGGGGTCAGTGCAGTTTTGGCTTACAGCACCACTTCGGGCTGGGTCACAAATTTGGCACTTTCCGGGCTATCATCGACAAATTCATTGCCGCCAAATTCATCACTACTTAAATTCAGCTGTTTATAACTCAGCACATAATAATCGCTGTATTTTTTAATCACGATGGGGTGCATACCGGCGCTGAGCTCATCCTGTTCCTGAAACAGTTTCATGACCTGACGATCATTCATGGCCACAATATAACGCTGGTCATTCAGCCAGATTTGTACCAGTCCATTGCCCTTGGCATAAATCGGAATCAGGAATTTATGGTTTAAGGCCACAGCACTGGCAGCATAGCTTTCGATCTTCTGGCTAATGACATTAAATACCAGCCCATGGCCAAAACAGTCCATCAGCTGGCGGCGGCTTTCCTGCGGCAGGTTAAACTGAATCCCGAGTTTATGCAGGTCATGCTGATCGACCTGTTTATTGCTGAGCAGCGAGCGAATCAGGTTCTGCTTGAGCTTGACATCAAAAAAGCCGCTGTCCAGTTGCAGTTCGTTATTTTTCAGGATTTGCCCCAGCGCATGTTTGTGCCGTGGCAACAGGTTTTCAATCAGCTTGCGATAGTAGAACTTGCTGTTCTTTTTGACCTGACGCATCTTCTGGTAAAAATGTGCCGGATCAAAAGGATGGCTAAGAAAATCATTGAGCAAATCGGAACTGGCCAGCACCGCAATCGCATCATGTCCGGTAAACGGTAAATGCAGGGTCTGCAGCGAAGGCAGTACCGCCTGCAGTTTTAAATACTGGGCGCGGTCTTCGGCATAGTGCGGATCATAAATCACGATATATTCGCGCTCAGCCGAAACATCTTGGGGCTGAATACGCATGTCAGCATTGTGCTGCGGATGGAAGAACATATTGTAGCGCGTGTCCAGAATATCTTCCGGATCAATCGAATATTGCGGCACCAGTGCCACCACACGTTGCAAATCAAGCAGGTTGGAATATTTGATGGCCGCATAACCACCCATCGAACCGCCATAGCCAATACGCTGCTGAAACGGCGCAATGGTGGCGGCAATTTCATTCAGCATCGCGCGCATCGACTGTTCGGGAAACCAGGATTTCTCCTTTGGCATGATGCCAACCACATTATAGCCGTGTTTGCTCAATGACTTTTCAGCATTAATGGTCAGGCCTTTGGCGCGGGTAATTAAATCGCCAAAAGAAAAAATCAGCGCCTCTGAATGACCGGGCATCCAGATGACGCGGATATGATCGTCTTCAAAAATTATGTGTTTATCCATTCCCACACCAGAGCTGCACAGCCCTCTATCAAGATTCAAAATAACAAATAGACCGTATGCCGACGACTAAAAAGCGAATATGTTATTTTATAGATGCCCGGCAGATAAAAAAGCGCAAAATATGACACAATTCCTCCATCCTGCAGCAGAACAAGGCTTTTCCACAGCCGCCAAACTTTATCAACAGGTCCGACCAAGTTATCCACAAGCGCTGGTTGCATGGTTAAAAAACCAGCTCAAATCTGATGCCGCACCGGTCTGTGTCGACCTGGGTGCCGGTACCGGTAAATTCCTGCCGATTCTGCAACAGCTTAGCCCGCATGTGATTGCTGTTGAGCCAGTGGCCGAAATGCTGGCACAACTGCAGCAACACTATCCTGATGTGCAAAGCATTCAAGCCTATAGTCATGCCCTGCCACTGCCTGATGCCAGTGTCGATGCCGTCTGCTGCGCGCAGTCCTTTCACTGGTTTGCCAATCTTGAAACCCTGAACGAAATTTACCGGGTGCTGAAACCGGGTGGTCAGCTATTGCTGATCTGGAATCAGCGTGACACCCGCATCGACTGGGTCAAGGCACTGGCCGAGCATATAGCACCGCTGGAAGGTGATACCCCGCGTTTTCATAGCGGCCAATGGCGACAGGTCTTTTCGGCTGCGACCGGCTTTAACGCTAACGCAGAAGCTACTTTTCAGCAATGGCAAAGCGGTACAGTTGAACAGGTGGTGTCAAAACGCCTGCTTTCTACCAGTTTTATTGCCGCGCTGCCTGAACACCAGCAACAGCAGCTGAAACAGCAGTTCGAGCAGATGGTGCTGCAATATACAGGCAAACAGCCGCAGCAACAAATTGACTTTCCCTACCTGACCCATGTGTATAGCTTTACAAAAATTACAGAACAATAAGGATGAACCTGTCATGTCCAATCTGATTAAACCTTTATCTCTGGCCTGTCTGCTTGGCAGTGCACTGCTGCTGAGTGCCTGCGAGCGCAATCCATCACCAGAACCGAAGCAGGAATTAAGCGCCGAAGATCAGGTGCTGCAGGAACTGAAAAGTGAGCCGGTACGCACTTTCCCAAAAACCGAGCAGGACTTGCATGACCTGCAGCTACTAACCGACTATGAACAGCGCTTTGGCCAGATGAGTGAGGAAATGGAAGCCGAACTGATGCAGATGCAGCAGCAAGGCACGCTGGATGATGGCTTTGCACGAAGCCGGCAAGGTGACAATATCCAGTCGGCACTGAATATGCTGAAAGCGCTGGATTTAAAGACCGAACAGGGCCGCTATATCCAGGGCCTGATGTATGAATATTGGGATCATCAGGCTCAGCTGCATGCCCAGCAACCAGCTTCAGCTGCATCGGAGAGTGCACCAGACAGCGTTAAAGGTCTGGGGAAATTTATTCATGCCCAAGAGCAATTAGAACACTGGCGCGACCAGTATCCACAGCTCGAGCATTAAATGATATGCACAACCTCAGGGCCCTAAATAGCCCTGATTTTTTACAGGCAGGATGTCTGTGAGTTTTACTGCCCTGTAGCGAGATAGGCATGTACACCTTCCCCAGCTGCCCGTCCGGTGGCAAAACAGGCCGTGAGCAAATAGCCGCCGGTGGGTGCATCCCAGTCCAGCATTTCACCGCAGCAAAATACTGCCGGATGATCCTTCAGCTGTAACTGCGGGCTGAAGGCACTGCGTTTGATTCCGCCGGCACAGCTAATCGCTTCTTCAATCGGGCGAAAACCCGTTAATTCAATCCGTAGCTGTTTGATCTGTGCCGCCAGTGCCTCCGGCTGATGCCATAAGCTTTTATCGACCAGTTCACGCAGCAGACTGCTTTTGGCTGCATCTAAACCGGCTTTACGCCAGACATTGCTAAGTGACTGCTTTTTACTGGGGTGTAATTTTTTGGCCAGCTGCGCCTGGGACTGCTCGGGCAGTAAATCCAGAAACAGCACCATGCGCTGCTGCTGTTTCAGCTGTGCACGTAAGGCCCGGCCCTGCTTATAAATCAGGCCGCCTTCCAGTCCATAATGGGTCAGGACAATATCGCCGATACTGCGCGTATGCGGTTCTACCCAGGCCTCAACCCGTTTTAAAGGCTGACCAAACACTGGCTGCATAAAGCTGGACCACGGATATTCCACCCCGGCATTGCTGGCCTGAAATGGTTCAATCTGCTCTGGACGGAGCCAGTCCTGCCAGGCACCATCACTGCCTAATTGCGACCACGACAGCGCACCACAAGCCAGCACAATCGCATCAAATGCTTCACTGCGCAGTTGCCCATGTTTTAAGTCCAGAATCTGCAGCTGTTGCTGCTCAAGGCCTTTGACCTGCTGGCGGTAATGAAACTGCACCCCATTATCCGCCAGTCGTTTTAACCAGGCCCGTAATAGCGGTGCAGCTTTCATCTCCACCGGAAATATCCGCCCGGATGAACCGACATAAGAGCGAATGCCCAAGCCTGCCATCCAGTCCTGAATCCAGCCAGCATCCCAGCGCTGAATCCACGGCGCCAGCCAGTCGGCCTGATCATAACGCTGAATAAACTGCGGCACTGCTTCGGCATGGGAAATATTTAACCCGGTTTTTCCGGCCATTAAAAACTTGCGTGCTGCCGAAGGCTTCTGCTCATAGACATGCAGGTTATAGCCATACTGGCTGAGCACCTCAGCCGCCATCAAGCCGGCCGGGCCTGCCCCGATAATGGCAATCCGCTTGGACATGCTTATTCTTCCACTGCCTGCGCTGGCGACTGGCCCTGAAGCGGCTGAAAATCGTCAAAACGGGTATGATAACCCTCCGGTTTGCGAATAATCAGTTGCTGGCACAATTCACCGCGCTGCAAATATTTAATTTCAAAATGGGTCCGGGCAGAATCGGCGGCAATCCGCTGTTTCTCAAACGGCAGTTTCCATAGCGCCAATAATTGCTGTTCAGCTTCGGCAATATATTCAGGGATATTACTGGCCAGGGTAATCTGTCCATTCGGTTGTAAACGCGACAGCAAAAACTCAAAAAATGGCATATTTAGCCAGCGCTGGGCCGGATTATGTGGCTCCGGATTCGGATATAAAATAAAGCACTGCTCGACTTGCGCCGGATATAGCGCATGTACAATCCACGGTAAGGCATCGGCATGGACTGGCTGCAGATTGGCATGCGGTTCTAATCCATGCTGCTTTTGCATGGCCAGAAACTTTTCCCGGGTGCGCTCAATCGCATACAGGGTTTGCTCAGGATGTTGCCCACTGAACAACAGCGCGTGCTTGCCTTTGCCTGCACCAATTTCGATACAGACAGGAGTATTGGCAATGGCTTGAAAGTCACGCGGAGCATGCATACGCTGGGCTTGAAATTGACGAATGGGCATAATCAGATCAAACTTATAAAAAACCGCACAAGTCTATCAAGTGCAGCTGTTTTTGCCTAATCTAATCCGGGATTTTATCAGGAGACCCGCATGCCACGTACATTCCCTTGCCCACGTTGTGGTGAACCTTCTGTCTGGGAAGGCAATGAATTTCGCCCTTTCTGTTCCGAGCGTTGCAAGCTGATTGATTTGGGCGCCTGGGCCAGTGATGAATATCGCCTGCCGACTCAGGATGCACCCTCGGTAGATAACCCGGAAGACTAAAATGAGTTACGCGGTTTTACAAAAAGCCGCTTTTACTGGAAAGGTGTAATAAAAATCCTACACATTTAAAACTTCTTTGCGCAAACAGCGCACACATTTAAAAATTTTACTGCAAAACGTTACCCTATTCGCATTCGGTTCTTTTTTAAATGGCCTCGAGATTCTAATTATCGAGCCCTGTATGCCCACGCTCCTGAAAATTCTTTTTTTCGCCTTTCTGCTTGCCGCAATCTTAATGCTGGCGGTCGGTTTATATAGTCAGGATACGCTGCTGATTGGGGTGGCGGTATTATTTGCCTTAATGGCCTGGCTGGTGGGCATGGAAGCGAAAAAACAGCTGAATGACCCGTTTCGCAAATAAATGGCAATCAAAACGGCGCAATAAAAAAGTCAGCACTGTGCTGACTTTGGTTAGGGTGAAATTTGCAGATTAACCGGCCTGCCCCGCCACAAAAGGATTGTGCTGTTTTTCAAAACCAATGGTACTGATCGGACCATGCCCTGAAATAAACTGGGTTTCATCGGGCAGGCTAAAACATTCACGCTGGATTGAATCCAGTAATTGCTGATGATTCCCTCTCGGGAAATCTGTCCGGCCAATCGAGCCTTTAAACAGCACATCACCGGTCCAGAGCAAACCGTAATTGGCATTATAGAACATCACATGACCTGGGGTATGTCCCGGCGCAAAACGCACTTCAAACTGTTCATTGCCCAGCTGCAGCTGCTCACCACCTTCCAGCCACTGATCCACCTCGACCTTTTCAGGAATCGGGAAACCATAACGCGCCGATACTTCCTGAATCATATCCAGCCAGAATGCATCTTCCTTATGCGGGCCAATGACCGGCACATTCCAGCGTTTTTTTAAGGCACCGACAGCACCGGCATGATCCAGATGACCATGAGTTAACCATAAGGCTTTCACAGTTAAGCCCAGTGCTTCAACTTCTGCCTGCAGCTTGTCCGGTTCGCCGCCCGCATCAATCAAAATGGCCTCTTTGCTTTCTGCATCCCAGACGATGGAACAATTTTGGGCAAATGCCGTGACCGGCACAATTTTGACTTGTAACATGGGTTAAGCGTCCTGTTGAAAATGGGCAAAAGTCTGTTTCAGCGCATCCAGATTAGCCTGAAGCAAGGCATTCAGCAATTGTAAATGATCGTCCCGCTGGTTGAGCGCCGGAATATAGGCATAGTGTTCCCCGCCCGCCTGCTGAAAAATTTCGGCATTTTGTATCGCCAGTTCTTCCAGGGTTTCCAGACAGTCGGCAGAAAATGCCGGACTCATAATTTGAACCGATTTGACCCCCTGCTGGCCCCATTCTTCGAGCAGCACATCGGTATAGGGCTTGACCCATTCCTGCTTGCCAAAACGTGACTGGAAACTGATTGCCCACTGATCCTCATTTAAACTCAGCGCCTGCGCCACCAGTTGAGCGGTTGTGCGACTGCGCTCGGCATACGGGTCGCCTTTATCGGCATACGGCTGTGGAATACCGTGAAATGACATCAGCAGTTTTTCCGCCGGACCATGCTCGGCCTGAAATTCGCGCACACTCTGCGCCAAAGCCTGAATATACAAAGGATGCTGATAATAATCGCGGATAATGCTCAGCCCCGGCAAATTGCGCTGCTGCGGAATCCATTTGGCTATAGCATCATATAGCGGCGCGGTGGAAGTTGCGGAATATTGAGGGAATAGCGGCAGGACAAGGAGATGATCTTGCGGCTGCTGGGCCAGCTTTGCCAGCAAAGCGTCGATGCCCGGGTTGCCATAGGTCATGGCTGGCACAATATTCAGCTCAAATTCCGGGTAGAGCGGAGTTAAGGTCTGTCTGATGGCATCAACCTGCGCCTGCAAAATTTCGCGCATAGGCGAATCCTGATTCCAGACCATGGCATAAGCATGTGCCACGCGTTTGGGGCGAAACGGTAAAATAAACAGCCTTAAAATGATTTGCCACAGCAGTTTGGGAATTTCAATCACCCGCTGATCAGACAGGAACTGTTTCAGAAAACGTCGTACCGCGGGCACAGTCGGTGCATCCGGTGTGCCCAAATTGGCCAGAATAATGGTGATTTTCGGTTTCGCAACAACAGACATTAGGCTCTCAGGAATCATCAGGGAACGCGTTTACTTTAACAGCTTTCCCGTCTGTTACTAAATGAATTAATACGTCGATTTATATTGAAAAACACGATCATTATCAAGCAGGTTACTGTCCAGCAACTTCTGCCCTTTGGCTGTGGTCTGCCATAGCATACGCTGGCGTTCATCCCGGCCGGCCTGCACAATCCAGTCATTCTGGCGCATCTGCATTTTAATGGTATGCAAGGCACGAATATTGATTTGCGCCCGTGCCACCGCATGCGCCCGTGGCATTTCACGCCGCGCATCAGTCAGGCCGGTATCATTTAAATATTCATTCATGCGTTTGGAAAAATATTCTTCCGGGGTCGGATGAATAAAGGTCGAGCCTAAAATACTGAACAGCTGCGCCCAGGTCAGCTGTTTTTGTACTTTCAGTTCTTTAAAATTACCATCCTGATAGGCATGCATCCGGTATTCAAACTGGAAAGCTTCATGCATGGATACTTTGGGCAGGCTTAAAAACGGATCGGCTTCGGTCTTGCCAAGTTCATTTTTTAACTGGGCCACTTTGGCCTGTAGCTGCTCGATTTCATCATGCAGGGCCTGGGTATTTTGCGGACGCACCCAGCCCACCACCGGATAACGCTCCAGCATTTGCGGCATATTAAAGCGTACCGCCAGCTCCAGATCACGCAAGCTGCGATAGCAAAACACCTGATCGACTTCCTGCTGTAACAGGCGACGGAATTCTTTAAATTTTTCCCGCAGTTCAGGTTTGGCATCCTGCAAGCTGGCATCACGTGAATCCGGGTCTTCATGCATAAACACAATCATCGGTTTCTGCTTGGTGACCGCGTAAATATATTCCAGATGCATATAGCCCACACCCGATACCGACTGCTCGCCATACTGGCTGCCCAATAACAGCACCACATAATCGCAGTCATCAATCTGACGACGGGCAAATGCCGTACTCAATGGAGTACGCTGCTCCAAGCCCCAGGAAAAGAAGCCCATTCCCACCAAGGTCTGTGTCAATACCATGCGTTCCGGCTGCATCTCTGAACCGGACGTAGAGATAAATACCTGATAGCGTTTATCGAGCATTGGCTCTCCTTCCTTCCCTCAATAGCTGAAGCGCCCAATGGGCATCAGTATTGTTCCCCAATCAAAAAATAAGTCATGCTGAAGCAATCATGTTGCTTTCTTTATGGAGCTGGCTTAGCGTGGCAGATTGGAAATTTTCCAGCGGATCTGCTCAGGCATCAGATGCCCGACAATCGGTTGTAAATGTTCAGCATTTTGACCGCTGACATAACAATGAATCTGCACCTGATCGGCTCGGCTCTGTTCAAATAATAACTCATTTTTCGTTAAAATGCGGGAAGTTTGACGCGCAACGGCAGTTCCTGAGTCAATTAATGTCAATTTCTGACCAAAAATAGACTGAATCGCAGTTTTTAAGAAGGGATAATGGGTACACCCCAGCACCAGATGATCTGCGCCAGCATCCACCACTGGCTGTAACAGTTCGCTTAAAGTGCTTAAACAGGCCGCGCTCATTTGTGCTCCGCTTTCCACAAAAGGCACCAGCTCAAGCGAGGTTAAAGGAATCACTTTGACCTCGGCCGGCAAGGCAAAACGCTGAATCACGTCTTTAATTAGCTGGCCACGAAAGGTCGCCGGTGTCGCCAGCACAGCCACGGTTTTGGTTTTGCTCTGCAGTACCGCCGGTTTTAAGGCTGGGACCAAACCAACAATCGGGAAATCTTCCCCATAATGCGCACGCAGATAATCCAGACTAAAAGCCGAAGCAGTATTGCAGGCCACCACTGCAATTTTACAGCCCTGCCGATACAGCCACTCGATAGCCTGAGCGGTCAGTTCGCGAATTTCCTGATCATCACGCGGACCATAAGGCACATGCGCCGTGTCGGCATAATAAACAATCTGTTCATTGGGCAAATGCTGGGCAATTTCCAGCGCCACCGACAAGCCGCCAATGCCTGAATCAAAAATCCCGATTGGCGCATCCGCCTGCGCTCTGGTCATAGGGTGCAACAAAGGAGCAAGGGGATGAATGGCGGTCATGGCAGCGGAATGAGCAGTTTGAAATAGGATGGCTCAAGCTTAAACCTCAGGTGCCTAATTGCAATAGCAAATCACCACTTTTCAGGCTTAAAATTGCATCGCCTTCGGCATTTTCCTGCAAGCTGCCCAGCTCGATCAGATGAAAAAAAGCCGCACGCTGGATCAGGGCATTCAGACCAAAACGCACATGTACATAGGGACGCAACTCCCCTTCATATTCACGCATAAAGATCGGATGCTGCTCATCGACAATCACCAGGTCCTGGGTGGTAGTGGTCAGTTGCAGATAGGTCTTGCCTTCAATATCAACCTGATCTACCTGATTGACAAATAAAGGCTCATCTTCCACCTCAATTTCAATCTGCTCGACCGGGGTTTTTAAATAGAACGTGTGACCTTCTTTCCAGAGTACGGTAGAAAACAGCTCAATTAATAACTGGCGCTTCACCAATTGACCTTCGTGCCACCATTCTCCATTGGCTTTTACCGTTAAATCCATTTTGCCACAATGCTTTGGATGCCAGTGCTCCAAAGGGGGAATTGACCTTTTGTGACCGGGCTGTGCATCTTTTAAGTATTGTGCAATGCCCATTAAATTTTTATCATCAGAAAATGCTACTTTTTTCGTCGGATTTGGTTCATTGTGCTCATTGTTCATCATTGAATACCCTGCTGACGGAAAAATAATATGATTCAGCCAATTGGCTAGACCAAGGTTTAAAACTATACTAGCCCACAATATAAAAGACACGATAGCAAATTTGTGTCTAGGAACTAAGAACACTCATGGCAGCACCGGATTCTGAGATGACGGTTGCCACCTTCTAGTATTATGAGGAGTCCTACATGGAACACATCGAACGTGAATCGATGGAGTTTGACGTAGTTATCGTAGGTGCTGGCCCTGCGGGTCTGTCTGCGGCGATTAAAATCCGTCAACTTGCAATTGAAAATAACCTGAATGATCTGTCCGTTTGTGTCGTAGAAAAAGGCTCCGAAGTCGGTGCGCACATCTTGTCAGGTGCGGTGCTGGAACCACGTGCCATCAATGAGCTGTTCCCGAACTGGAAAGAAGAAGGTGCACCGTTAAATGTACCGGTGACAGAAGATAAAACGTTCTTCCTGCTGTCTGAAACCACTTCGAAAGAAGCACCACACTGGATGGTGCCAAAAACCATGCACAACGATGGCAACTATGTCATTTCACTGGGCAACGTGGTGCGCTGGTTAGGCCAGAAAGCCGAAGAACTGGAAGTGTCTATTTTCCCGGGCTTTGCGGCGTCTGAAATTCTGTACCATGAAGATGGCACAGTAAAAGGCATTCAAACCGGTGATATGGGCATTGGTAAAGATGGTGAACCGACCCACAACTTTGCCCCAGGTTATGAACTGCATGCCAAATACACCCTGTTTGCTGAAGGCTGTCGTGGTCACTTAGGCAAACGCCTGATCCAGAAATTTAATCTGGACAAAGATGCCGACCCTCAACACTACGGTATCGGCATTAAAGAGCTGTGGGAAATTGATCCGGCCAAACATAAACCAGGTCTGGTGATGCACGGTGCTGGCTGGCCATTGTCTGAAACCGGTTCTTCCGGCGGCTGGTGGCTCTACCACGCGGAAAACAACCAGGTCACACTGGGGATGATCGTCGATCTGTCTTATGAAAACCCACATATGTATCCATTTATGGAAATGCAGCGCTGGAAGACTCATCCTCTGATTAAGCAATACTTGGAAGGCGGTAAGCGTATTTCTTATGGTGCGCGTGCCGTAACCAAAGGTGGCTTTAACTCGCTGCCTAAATTCACTTTCCCGGGTGGTTCCTTAATTGGTGATGATGCCGGCTTCCTGAACTTTGCCAAAATCAAAGGTTCTCATACCGCAATGAAATCCGGCATGCTCTGTGGTGAGGCAGTCTTTGAAGCAATTGCTGCCGGTGTCGAAAAAGGTGGTGATCTGGCGATTGCCCGCGTGACTGAGGGTGAAGATTTCTTTGTAAAAGAATTAACCTCTTACACTGAGAAGTTCAACAACAGCTGGCTAAAAGAAGAGCTTTACAACGCGCGTAACTTTGGCCCGGCAATGCACAAGTTTGGTCAATGGTTTGGTGGTGCGTTTAACTTTATCGACCAGAACATCTTTAAAGTGCCGTTTACCCTGCATGACTTGGTGCCTGACTTCAGTGCATTAAAAACTGTAGATGCAGTGAGCTTTAAGCCGAATTATCCAAAACCGGATGGCAAATTAACCTTTGACCGTTTGTCTTCAGTATTCGTTTCCAACACCGTACATGAAGAAAACCAGCCTGCACACTTGAAGCTAACCAATGCCTCGATTCCGGTTGATGTGAATTTGCCTAAATGGGATGAGCCGGCACAGCGTTACTGTCCTGCGGGTGTGTATGAAATTATGGAAAATGATGATGGTTCCAAGCGCTTCCAGATTAACGCAGCCAACTGCGTACACTGTAAGACTTGCGACATTAAAGATCCATCGCAGAACATCACCTGGGTAACACCGGAAGGTGGTGGTGGTCCAAACTATCCAAATATGTAATCTCGATTGAGATCAAAATAAACCCGCGTAAGCGGGTTTATTTTTTCTTTCTTAGATAAATCTAACTCAATACTTATAGCTATTTTTATTTTTGTTATTTTAGTAAAAATATATACTAAAGTTATAGTAAGCCGTTCATGACTGAGTTTATTCTTCCCCATCAAACTGCCAATACACATCCCCCCAATCACTTTCAAAATCAGGGAAAGTATCTCCGTGTTTAAAATATTGGCGTGAGTTTTCTTTGGCAAATGTATACCAGTAACCTGCGTGTGGGCAGGGTTCTCCAGCGAGTACAATATCAATTCTTTCTGGTTCTTGAGCTTCGACTTCCACTCGTTTTAATTCAGGCCATGTACTGTCTTTATCAAATCGAGCAATCCATTGTTTCGCACTTACTACATCAAAACGTGGGTTTGGATCATCTGACCATGCATCTAAGGTCGTAAGTTTTAAGTTATCACAACGTATCGGTTTAATTAGCTCATTTGCCAATACCAATAGATCAGGGACACCTTCTTCAACTGGATAAAGTGAGAGCTCGCCCAAACGGATCCATAGACTATATAGATTAGGATTTTCTGAATCCTCTATTTTAGTTATTTCAATACGTGGATCATTGAGTTTTTCGCGAATTTGCTCTTCACTTAAACCTAACTTTTCTAGCCAATAGGGCGAAAGTAAAAAACACCATGTTGGGGTACGAATTCCTCCACCTAAAGCGTCACGATCTTCTGAGACAAACATATTTTCATGAGAAAACTCCATCCCAGGATGATCTATATCGAGCCCGTAAAAATAATCCGTAAAAGTCCGCTCAACTGTTTCAAACTCTGGAGATACAAATGCAAATTGCCCTGTATTTCCTATTTCATAGCCACTATAGGCTTGAATTGGGTTAAGCTTTTCTAGACACTGCTTAACAAAATGATGCCACCTAACTGGATTAGATCTATACCATTTATCACCAAAGGTTAATTTAATACTAGAATAACGTTCATTTGAGTCTCTAATTTTAGCGCCTAAGGCCCAACGTGCACTTTGATTAGGAGATTCTGCAGATGTTGCACCAATATAGTAAATAAAATGTTTTTTATAAACCGTTGTCATTTCCGTTAACATTTCGTTACGACTTCTAATCCACTTATTAGCCTTTTTCCATACTTCAGTATCACTCCTAAACCTTAATTGAAAAGGCTTATCTATAATAGAATTTTCAAATTCGATATAAATAGCCACAACTTTATTTAATATTTCTACACAATCTTTATTACAAATATAAAAAGTAACACAAGGACAAACACCAAATTCTTGGTTTTCCTCCCCATAAAGAATTGAAGTATCTTGAGGAATATCCCGAACTAACTCCTCTATTTCTTGTTTACTTAAATAGAGTTGTGATGTACTCATTATATTAATTTCCTCTTCTACCTCTTGTATTCCCTTGAGTTTAAGCTTTACTTTGATCCTTTGACGTAGCATCTCCATGTTAACGAAAAATTGAAAATTATTGTTTTTATTCGCAGATGGCTTTGTTGCATAAATATGTAAGCATCTGATTTAAATAAATTTAATTTTGGATCAAAAAATAATCAAAACTTTTAAAATCATATAGTTATGAAATCTTTGTGCAACAAAGCCGGTGTTTTCTAAACTTTTACTGATCTGACTCTCACCATATTCTAAGCGTCTTCTACCACCAACGCCTGTAAAACCGCCCGAAAGGTCATGATCTTGCACTTTAGCTATTATTTTATCAACTTTGCTCAGCTCCCCATTAAATGGGGTTCCAACCCCAGAAACATAAATAGGATGATTTAACTTCACTGGCGACTTTGTACGCTCAATTTCGAATAAACTATAAGATTGTGCATTTCGCCATAACTTTGCTGGGTTGGCGAGCTTTCCTTTATCTTGGTCTGCTTCTAAATTGTTTCCTGTCCCATCAAAAAAAACAGAAATATTAACTACATCCGCACAATCTTGCTTGGCTTGTGGATGCAGATTACTGACATCTTGATTGCTATTTTTTATTTTTTGTAATTGAGAAACCATATTCTTACCTTTTTATTTTTTATCATTCTCATTTAATTCATCAATTAATTCTGATCTTACTTCTAATCCCTTTTTTGTAGCATCAGGCATATTCCGCCCTTCAGTCAGTGTGATTTCAACCGTATCATCTGGATAAAGGTGCACTGCTAAATAGCTTTTTCCTTTTAAGTCCTCTTTGGTCAGATAAGGAACATTTTTTGCAACGTGTTGTTTACGAATATTTGTTTGTCCCCATGTAACATATTGTGGTCCAGTAATAATCGCAGATCGTTTAGTGGCTGCCCCAAAGCCTCCTCCAACCTCCTCGCCATTCACTCGTACAATATATGGTCTATAACTTGGATCATAGCCAAATGATGTGGTCGTTAGAACATAGGTTTTACCGGAACCTGAACTGCATCCTATCAAACCTAAAGCCAAGCCTACTGGCAGCATCACAATTTTTTTAAATATATTCATCACATCACCTGTCGCGACTCCAACTTCTTTTCGAACGGCTTTGAAAAGTTAATACTGATTTGATTTTCACCATATCTTATCCGTCTTACACCACCTGTAAGCTCATAATCTTGCACTGTGGCTATTCTTTTTTCGACTATATTTAGCTCACGATTAAATGAGGTTCCGACACCAGATACATAAATAGGATGACTAACTTGAATCCCCATCAGCACAGTCTTGTTTTTTTGTGGACCAAGATTATCTACATCTTGATTTGTATTCTTAACTTTTTATATTATTTATCATAGGACACCACTATTTATTATTTTTCTCTTTTCGTAGTTTATTTCTCCATTCTAGCCCTTTCTGTGTAGCATTAGGCATGCTTTCAGAATCTGTAAGTGTAATTTCAACACTATCATCCGGATAGAGATGCACTGCTAAATAACTTTTTCCTTTTAAATCCTCTTTGGTTAAATAAGGAATATTTTTTGCAACGTGTTGTTTACGAATATTTGTTTGCCCCCATGTAACATATTGTGGTCCTGTAATAACTGCCGATCTTTTCGTACCGCCACTACCAATTAACTCTTCATTTAACAAAACATCATATGTGCGATAACTTGGATCATAATTAAAGGAGGTTGTCGTAAGTATATAAGTTTTACTTGAGCCTGCACTGCAACCAACCAAACCTAAAGCCAAGCCTACTGGCAGCATCACAATTTTTTTAAATATATTCATCACATCACCTATAATTTTTAATTTACTTAAAGAATATTCCTAACTTCACGTTTCTTTGATGCCAAATTAATTGTGTTAGCATAAAGTTATGTTTTATGAGTTTATTCGTTTTCGTCAACTAAACTCTCTAAGTCTTCCATCGCCTGATCCATTGTCATCATCTTATTTTTCACTTTTAGCAGCACACTTTGAAGCAGCTCTTCTTGCTCGAAAGTATTTTTATATATCAACGTTAGACAAATAAAATTTAAAATATCCCGAGTACCTTCCAAACCATATTCACGTGCTAATGCTATTTTTTCCACAACATACTGGTAAAGTTCCCATTCATTAAAGCCCTCAACTTTAAGTGATGTGCTGAAAAAGCTACCGACACACAAAGTGACCCAAATTGAAGAATTGCTGCCGCACTGCTGGAAACCTGAATCGAATTAAAAATTGGTATGGGATTCAGCGGACGCTTACTTTGGATCGAACCAAATGGCAATATTCCCACGATTAATGAGAGCTCGGTTATATGCGGGCCAATTGGTTGTGCGGTAGATTTTGTGTGTAGGCTTCTTCATTTGGAAATTATATTGCCGAAGGAGTCCTTAAGAATAGCTTTGTGCAACAAAGCCTAAAATAATTAAAATTTACATTTTGATATTTTTAAATAGAAAATTTAATTATACTTTCTAAACCTTGTTCGCTTTACAGAAAAAATTAGAACATTCAAGCTATCACCTATTTACTTTAAAATTAATAATATAGTTCCTAATAGAAGTAAACAAAATGCTGAAATAATTATATTCTTTACGACAGAATTATACCATTGCCCATGTTTTTTTAATAATAAGTTAAGATTTTTATCATTAAGATTAGGAGCTAAAGGAAATAGCCCTTTTGAGAAAACAGTGTCTCGTTTTAATATTTTTAATTCTCTAAACCTTGCAGCTGCAATAATTGCTGTTGTTGTCTCTATCAAAAAAAAATTAGTTAAATCTAATTTTTTAAAATACTTAGGATTGCCAAACAATAATTCTGAGATAGAACCTAGATTTTTTTTAACGTATGCATAGCTTTTGAAACTTGTTATCAATGAGATTGAAAGCCAAAGAGCACCTGTAAGAGCAAATATTATCTCCAAAGTTTTTTCAAACATTTTAATCTATCATCCAATTTATACTACGATCAGCACCATTTCCTATAGTTTCACCGATTTTACCGCCAATAATACCTCCTCCTAATCCACCTAAAACAGCACAAGCCCCTATAACAACTAGTCCAATACCACCAGTCCCTACACCAATTACTAAAGCAGCAGCACCACCGATAGCAGCTCCTTTTGTTCCTCCATATATACTTCCTCCTACTTTCAAAGGCTCAACCAATACAGCTTTTCTAATTTGCTTAGCATCTCCTGTTTCTGCGGATTTGTAAATATTATAGCCACCTTCACCAATACTCATACCAATCATCAAATTACCGCCCCACCTCAGATTTTTACTGATGCGACCTACCTCATTCATATTTTTCAAATATCCAGGTATGCCCCCTTGATAGTTAGCCCCTTTAACAAAAGCTGTATTTTTTAATTGGCGTCGTAAGTTATTGGTCTTAATTCCTGTGTCCCATTGAAATATATTTTTTGAAATCCTATTTTCAAAGTCTTTAAAAAGTGGTGCGTTGGCAGCTTGAAATTTTGCAAAATGTTTATCATTTGATAGACGTGATTTTTTTTCATGTTCAGCTACATAATTCTTCACAATTTGAGAGTATGAACCTAAAGTTTTATTTTTAGCTTCTTCAACGAAAAGTATTGAGCCATCCACAACGTTTTTTGCAGTTGTATAGATTGAGCCAATCATACGGCTTTGTTGCACAAAGATTTCATAACTATATGATTTTAAAAGTTTTGATTATTTTTTGATCCAAAATTAAATTTATTTAAATCAGATGCTTACATATTTATGCAACAAAGCCTAAACTATCTAAAAAAAGACCATAGTTATTTCGCATGGTCTCAAAAAATTCTAACGAGCTAAATTCTTCTAATAAATATACAGCTTTAGGATTTACGCTATAACACATATTTACTTCTTATTCGTCACTTCTAAATACCAAATCGTTTCACCCCAACTATTATTCTCAAACTCAGGAAATACTTCTCCCTGTTCAAAATAACGGGATTGCAATTGATTTGCAGGGCTCCACCAATTACCTGTCTGTTGACAAGTCTGCCCAGCAAAACCTTTTAAATTTTCAGCTTGAATAGTCTCAGATGACCCACCCTCGTCTGCAATTCGTTCAACCAATACCCATTCCGTATCTTCCTCATGATCATATTGTGGGCAATCTGGATCAAGTCCCACTAATGCTTCTATCGCATCATGCCCTTTAAGCAGCAGCTGTGCACTTGCTTCCTGTATTTCAGGAATGTAAATACCATCCTGTGGCACAGTTTCGCCTGTTTTTACCGTAACATTTTGGTTTAACTTATATATTGGTAAAGATGATGGTAAGTTTAACTCTCCTAAATAATCTGAATCATAGTCTTCTTTTAAAAAAGTCATAGGCCAGCTACCAAAAACTGTAGCTTTAATATTAGATGATAACTTACTAGCTTTACTTTGCCATTGATCAAATAAGGCTAAATTACCCTCATCCATCCAATCAGGGAAATAGTCTATTCTTTGATTTCTAAAGTCAGTCACCACATTCCCTGCATATTGTAAAGCAGATAAATCACCCTCTAATAAACGTTTATATCCATAATTTAATGCCTCTAGAGTTGATCGAAAATTAGGCAAAACATGCTCACCCCAAACCACATCGGGCTGTTGTGAAATATGACGGTTCCGATAATCATAAGGTAAATCTTGCATAAATAGCTCGAGCGCATCCTCTGCTGCATCCAGCATATTCTTAAAAGTATCGACTAGTTCGCTAAAGTATTCAGCCGAACTATAGCGTTCTAATAAATAAATTTCTTGAGGATGAATCTTAAACTTAGACATTATTTCTTATTCGTCACTTCCAAATACCAAATTGTTTCCCCCCAACTATTATTCTCAAACTCAGGAAATACTTCTCCCTGTTCAAAATAACGGGATTGCAATTGATTTTCAGGACTCCACCAATTACCTGTCCGTTGACAAGTCTGACCAGCAAAACCTTTTAAGTTTTCAACTTGAATTGTCTCAGATGAACCACCTTCATCTGCAATGCGTTCAACTAGTACCCAAGTACAATCGCCATAAAAAGTCTCAAATGTTTCAGGATCCATACCAGTAGCTATAACACTTCCTACTCCTCTACCTTCCTCCTCACTTGCTGCCATAAACTCAATTCTATTTCTATCTTCTTCACAAATATAGATACCTGTTTTCCCAACGTTCTCATTAGATTTAACCATTATTTCTGGATTTACCCTATAAATTGGATAAGAGTCAGGTAAAACTAGATTGATTTCATGAAATATATCAGCTTCAGGATAATCAATAACAAGCTCATCAATATTCCAATAGGTTGGATAAGTATTTGAAATAATTGAAGCATAGCTTTTGGCAATTGAATAATAATCCCAACATTCTTTTACTTTATCTGTAGGTAAATCATCCATCCAATGTGGAGAAAACTCACTCAAACCTTTATCATTAGAGCGTATTTCTCCAGTACAACGTAAATAAGTAAAATCACCTGTTTTTATTTTTGCGTATGCAGTCTCTATACGATCCATCGTATTTCTTAAATTAGGCAAAACAGTTCCCCCCCATTGAATATCTGCTTGTTCTGGATATGGTAAACTTCGTAAATTATGCATATAGATTTCAAATAGCTCCTCTAGGCTTTCTAAAAAGAGACGATAGTTGTTGTACATCACTTCAAAGAACTCTAAGGAGCTAAACTGTTCCAACAAATATACAGCTTTGGGATTTACGCTATAACACATATTTACTTCTTATTCGTCACTTCCAAATACCAAATTGTTTCCCCCCAACTATTATTCTCAAACTCAGGAAATACTTCTCCCTGTTCAAAATAACGGGATTGCAATTGATTTGCAGGACTCCACCAATTACCTGTCCGTTGACAAGTCTGACCAGCAAAACCTTTTAAGTTTTCAACTTGAATTGTCTCAGATGAACCACCTTCATCTGCAATCCGCTCAACTAAGGTCCAAGTACAATCACCATATAAGGTCTCAAATGTTTCAGGATCCATACCAGTAGCTATAACACTACCTACTCCTCTATCCTCTTCCTCACTTGCTGCCATAAACTCAATTCTTTTTCTGTCTTCGTCACAAATATAAACACCTGTTTTTTCAACTTTTTCATTAGATTTAACTATTATTTCTGGATTTACCCTATAAATTGGATAAGAGTCAGGTAAAACTAAATTTATTCCATGAAATACATCAGCTTCTGGATAACCATTACTCAGCATATCCATACTCCAATAGGTCGGGTATGTCCTCCCAATAATAGAAGCATAATTTTTTGCAATTGAATAGTAATCCCAGCACCGTCTTACTTTATCTGTAGGTAAATCATCCATCCAATGTGGAGAAAATTCACTCAAACCTTTATCATTAGAGCGTATTTCTCCAGTACAACGTAAATAAGTAAAATCACCTGTTTTTATTTTTGCGTACGCAGACTCTATACGATCCATCGTATTTCTTAAATTAGGCAAAACAGTCCCACCCCATTGAATATCTGCTTGTTCTGGATAGGGTAAACTTCGTAAATTATATGGTAAATTATGCATATAGATTTCAAATAGTTCTTCTAAACTATCTAAAAAAAAACCATAGTTATTTCGCATAGTCTCAAAAAATTCTAACGAGCTAAATTGTTCTAATAAATATGCAGCTTTAGGATTTACTTCGTAATTCATAGTTTTCTCTATCTTGTTTATCTCGGTTTATGTTCTAGCTTGGCAGCCAAACTATAATCGCCCATTTTAGTTTGCAAAGTTGGAACACCCACCATTGAAAAATTGCCAATCTCAGTGTCGGTGCCATAGCCCCAACCTGTCAATTTTCGCTTGCTTAATCCCGAAGGAATTAAATGATCAGGATGAAGTACAATTTGAATCCCACCACCTTTTAAATAAAATTCGCCAAGCTCTTGTGAAGCAGCAGGTCCTTCCCATGCATACAACTTCTGTCCTTTAGGAACTGTATATTCAAGATATTCACCATTAGCATTCCAGCTTGCCCAAACTGCAAATTTATCACGCCAATCTTCACGACTTTTTAGCTTTCCAAACTCAGACTTACGCATCCAACAAATACTGTTATCTAAACTACGTGGATCTAAAACACGATATAAAACTTCACCTTCCTCAATGGGATGAGCCTGCTCAGCGCTACTGCCCTGCTGGTGTATACGAAATAATGGAAAATGATGATGGTTCTAAGCATTTCCAAATTAATGCTGCGAACTGTGTTCACTGTAAGACTTGTGATATTAAAGATCCGTCACAAAATATTACTTGGGTTGTACCTGAGGGTGCAGGTGATATGAGCTATTCGAATATGTAATGTCTTTTAAAACCCTCGCTAAAGTTTTTTTATTAAACTTCGATAAATACGAAAGTTTCCCCTTGAGCGATATAGTTTTATTCTTCACCATCAAAATACCAATATACTTCACCCCAATCTTGTTCAGAAAGCGTTGGTAAAATCTCACCTTTACTAAAGTGCTGACGCTCATTTGGTTGGGCTGGAGTCGTCCAATAACCTGTTTTTGGACATTTATCCCCACCTTTGATTTTAATTTTTTCTACTGAATCTTGTGTTTGTACTTTTTCTGATTGTGCTTTAGAAAAATCAACTAAATCTTTTGGATAAAATTGGTGATCTCGATAAGTGGTGTCATCAATATCTAACAACCATGTAACAGCTGCCGCTTCCCATGACCAATAACCAAAATAACTGATACCTGATCTAATATCAGGTTGTGGATGTTGATCATGATAAGGTTCACGACGACTGGCTTCATACCAATCTTCTAAGTATTGCAACATCATTGCTGGACGTTTTTCAGGTGCAGCATCAAAAACTTTAATGAGCTTACGATAAGGCAAATGACGACGTGCATCATTCGGTGGTATGCCTCGATCTGTTACAAATGGAGCAATCAATCGCTCGATTAAGCCATCTTTTTCCTGCCCTTCAGGAGTTGCTTCTGTATAGTCGATAATCGGCATAATCCGATTCATTTGATCTGTATAGCCTGTAAGTAAGCCGAAGCAAATTAAACGCAAAGCAATATACCAATAATCTTCTGTTCCCAAGGAAATATGCCAGACATAACGTCCACCTGCATCAGGGCTTAAATTATAAAGATGACTCGTTTCAGCATATTCTTCTGTCCAATGAAGAAGATACGGGTAAAGTTCTTTTATGAAATTTAAATCACCACCTGCTGAATATTGTAATGACATCAAATCTAATGCATCTCTCATTCTTTGGTGACCAGATGCTATATATCCACCAAACTTAGAATCATTTTTATAATGACTGAAACCATCTACAACGGTATATAGTCCATTTATAAGTTCTTCAAAATTTTCATGATAATCTTGGGCATTTAAAAAATTATCTCTAAATTTTGTTTCATCATTAATCTCTAGAAATTGCCATTTTTCCCAATCTATTTCTTGATCATTGACTTGTGTTGACATTCTTTTATCTCTCCAACATCTCGTTTGGTAAAACAAATTCTAATTTTATACCGTGTGCGGTTACTGTCAGTGTACACTTTGGCTAATTTAGGCCTTTACATTTCTCATAATGGTTGAAGTTATTTTTTTCTTTGGACTTATGATATTAAGAATGGGCAATAATATTATCCATATAAAAATAATGCCCCGAAGGGCATTTTTAATTCTATTCTTCACCATCATAATACCAATATACTTCACCCCAATCTTGTTCAGAAAGCGTTGGTAAAATCTCACCTTTACTAAAGTGCTGACGCTGATTTGGCTGGGCAGGAGTCGTCCAAAAACCTGTTTTCGTGGATTGCTCTCCACCTTTGATTTTAATTTTTTCTATAGTGGTTTCTGCTGAAACCGATTCAGCTTGCGATCTAGCAAAATCAACTAAATCTTTTGGATAAAATTGGTGATCTCGATAAGTTGTATCATCAATATCTAACAACCATGTAACAGCTGCTGCTTCCCATGACCAATAACCATAATAACTTCTACCAGATCTTAAGTCGGTTTCTGGATGCTGTTCAAAGTATGGTTCACGACGACTGGCTTCATACCAATCTTCTAAGTATTGCAACATCATGTCTGGACGTTTTTCAGGTGCAGCATCAAAAACTTTAATGAGCTTACGATAAGGTAAATGACGACGTGCTTCATTTGGTGGTGTACCTCGATCTGTTACAAATGGTGCAATCAATCTCTCAATTAAGCCATCTTTTTCTTGTCCTTCAGGCGTTGCTTCTGTGTAGTCGATAATCGGCATAATCCGATTCATTTGATCTGCATAACCTGTCAGTAAACCAAAGCATATCAATCGTAAAGCAATATACCAATAATCTTCTGTTCCTAAGGAGATATGCCAGACATAACGGCCACCTGCATCAGGGCTTAAATTATAAAGATGACTCGTTTCAGCATATTCTTCTGTCCAATGAAGAAGATATGGATAAAGTTCTTTTATAAAATTTAAATCCCCGCCTGCTGAATATTGTAAAGATATCAAGTTCAGAGCATCTTTCAATCTTTGATGACCAGATGCTATATATCCACCAAATTTAGAATCATTTTTATAATGGCTAAATCCATCAACAACTGTATATAACCCATTAACAAACGTATCAAATCTCTTGTGATACATTTCTTGCTCAAGCAACTTATCTCTAAATAAACTTGTATCTTTTACTTCTAAACTCAACCATTTTTGCCAATCTATTTCTTGATCATCTACTCGTGTTGACATTCTTTTATCTCTCCAACATCTCGTTTGGTAAAACAAATTCTAATTTAATACCGTGTGCAGTTACTGTCCGTGTACACTTAGGTTTATTTAAGCCTTTACATTTTTCATGATGGTTGAAGTTATTTTTTTCTTTGGACTTATGATATTAAGAATGGGCAATAATATTATCCATATAAAAATAATGCCCCGAAGGGCATTTTTAATTCTATTCTTCACCATCATAATACCAATATACTTCACCCCAATCTTGTTCAGAAAGCGTTGGTAAAATCTCACCTTTACTAAAGTGCTGACGCTGATTTGGCTGGGCAGGAGTCGTCCAAAAACCTGTTTTCGTGGATTGCTCTCCACCTTTGATTTTAATTTTTTCTATAGTGGTTTCTGCTGAAACCGATTCAGCTTGCGATCTAGCAAAATCAACTAAATCTTTTGGATAAAATTGGTGATCTCGATAAGTGGTGTCATCAATATCTAACAACCATGTAACAGCTGCCGCTTCCCATGACCAATAACCAAAATAACTGATACCTGATCTAATATCAGGTTGTGGATGTTGATCATGATAAGGTTCACGACGACTGGCTTCATACCAATCTTCTAAGTACTGCAACATCATCGCTGGACGTTTTTCAGGTGCAGCATCAAAAACTTTAATGAGCTTACGATAAGGCAAATGACGACGTGCATCATTCGGTGGTATGCCTCGATCTGTTACAAATGGAGCAACCAATCGCTCGATTAAGCCATCTTTTTCTTGTCCTTCAGGTGTTGCTTCTGTGTAGTCGATAATCGTCATAATTCGACTCATTTGATCTGCATACCCTGTCAGTAAACCAAAGCATATCAATCGTAATGCAATATACCAATAATCTTCAGTTCCTAAAGAAATATGCCAGACATAACGTCCACCTGCATCTGGGCTTAAATTATAAAGATGACTCGTTTCAGCATACTCTTCTGTCCAATGAAGAATATATGGGTAAAGTTCCGTTAAAAAATTTAAATCTCCACCCGCGGAATATTGTAAAGATATTAAGTTTAAAGCATCTTGTAAGCGTTGATGACCAGCTGCGATATATCCGCCAAATTTAGAATCATTTTTATACTTATTGAAACCGTCTGTAACGGAATATATACCATTCACTAAAATGTCAAATCGTTTATGATACATTTTTGATTCAAGAAAGTTATCTCTATATTTTTTTGAATCTTTTACTTCTAAATTTAACCAACTGTGCCAATCTATATCTTTATCACTTACTTGTATCGACATTCTTTTATCTCTCCAACATCTCATTGGGTAAAACAAATTCTAATTTAATCCCATGCGCAGTCACTGTCCGTGTGCACTTGGGTTTATTTAAACCTTTACATTTTTCATGATGGTCAAATTTATCGCCTGTAATCGTAACTAGGCTTCTATCATAAGGACAACGTATTGCAACGGTTTTTCCAATTTTTCTTTCTGTACTTGGTTTAAAGTTAACACGTCGCCATGCTTCTATTTGTAAAATCAATTTTTCTTCATGTAACTCAATAATTTTTGAGCTTTTTATCTTATTAGCAATCCATAAATGTGACATTTGTACGCCATCACTCACCGTTGTTCCAACGGAGCGTTTCACTTTATCATCTTGGTCTGATGCCATATAAACATCGAGACCCATTTTCAATGCCATCATGGCTGCTTTAGGCGTCATGAGTGTTCGATGACTCAGAGCATTGGTCGCTTTACTGTCTGTTACACGATACTTATGTGCTAGTCGAGCACTATGCCAAACGTGATCGATACCGTTATGACCCGTATCGTGATATTCGTACAGCACACCATTATTGTTAATTTTAGAGCGACTTTTCATGCGTTTTACATAGTAGTAATCTGTTATATGTTCACCACCAGAACCAAGTTCTTGATTCGACCTTCTTTTTCGCTGTAATTGTTGACGTCGCGTTGAAGTATTTTGACGACCTGGGCTTACATTATTTCCTCCAGTATTTCTTGGTACATTGCCATTTTGCTGAGTGCGTGGGGCTGGATTTTGATTTGGTCTACTGGTTGTTGTTGGTGTTCGAGTCGTAATTGGAGCTCTAGCTGTAGTGTTAGGATAAGGAGTTGCTAGTGCCTTTTTATGGGCTGCTTGCATTTCTTTCATAACCATATCAATTTTTTGATTGGCAACTTTCTTCATTTGCTGAAGCTGAGTTACTAATGTTTTTAACTTAGCATTGCCGAGAACAGCTCGGGTCATCCAACTATCAAAAACGCCAATTAAACCATCAATAATTTTATTACTAGTTGTTTGCAGCTCTCTTGTGTATGTATTCCAATTTAAGGTTCTAAACCATTTATCTACATCACCACGTAATGTTTTGCTTGGTATTGCATCCAAAATAGCTCCCATAGCTTTACCTGAACGCAATTGTTTAAAAACAATTTTTAATCCATCACCAGCAATTGGAACAAATGCAACAAGATTAAATACCAAATCAAACCAATTCTCTTTATTATCTGGCTTTTCTGATATTTTAACGACTGAGACAATCACATTCCCGACATCAACGCCTTGACCAACAAAGGGTATACAACCTATCACAACTGCAACAATAATTTGAGCAGGACTGGAGCCACTACCATCAAGTACACCTTTAATCCATTGAGCCGCCGATTCTTCCCCTTTAGCTGTTATTCTCACAGCTTGCGTTGAACCCTTGGCTACGGCAGTATTCATTGTTTATCTCCTAGGTCTAATCTAGAAGTAGAATCATCTGTAAGTAAAATTTCTTCTAAATCATCTGCTATTGCATCGTCTACATCATTTTGTTGTGGTATTAATTGTTCTTCATAATCGCTTACATGATCGTCGTATTCGATATTATTTGACGTGAGCATCTCTTCAATTTCATCAGGGAAATATTCATCTAATAATGCATCAAGTTCCTGTTGATTATATTTTTCAATTAACTGCTCTGCTTCAGTAACACTCATCACTTTTTGATCTTTGAAAGGATTATCAACTTTTTCTCTATCTGGTTTCGCCTCAACACTACTAAAGCCATAGTAGACTTTAGGTTGAGTTTTATCACTAGGAATAGTGACTTTGGCATAACCTTCGGCATCTAGTACTCCTTCTTGGGCAGAACCATCAGCAAAAATCAATTTAAATGGAGCTTGTGCAACAGGTTTTAAGTCATCATAAATGTATTTTAATTCCACTTTATTAGGTAATAATTTAAAGGTAGGTAAAGCTGGAAATTTTGCTGATACATTCTTTCCATTCACAAACTGATGCTGCCCTGCCTTAACCTCAAACTTACCGCCAGTCGTAGGAAAAATCCCCGAAGCATTTATTTTTAGCTGTGAACCACCTGCAGTTAAAACAATTTCTTTAGCACTTTTAAAATCAATAACATCTTCTGTGGAGATGACCTGCACCCCTTTTCTGGCAATAAGATCTGCGCCATCCCCTTGGGCCTGAATTTCGACTTTGCCTTTACCGGCATACAAACGTGCCCCCTCTTGTGCTGCAAACAGGCTTAGTTTCTGGCTGGCATGCGCAATCAAAGACTGTTGTGTGCTGAGGTTAATACTTTCTCCTGCACTGTGGCTAATCTGACCATCCGCAGAGAGATGCACATCTTGCTGACTACTTAAGGCAATAGAGTTTGGTGCAGCCAATACCATGATCGCAGACTTAAAGGCATCTGCTTTGGCAGGGTCGTCATTGGCCAGTGTTTCAATAAAAGACTGGAGATTTTCTAAAACCTCTAAAGGATCGGTCTGCTGATTCTTGGCCACTTCACTTAGGGCAGTACTGTTGTTTAAGCTGCTTTCTAGCTGGCTCTTGGCTTCACTGGCATCGAGATGATTGCCTTCGGCCTGTGCCTGTGGATGGGTGGAAATCAGCAAGCCTTCTCCAGCACGTACTGCACCCCACTGATCGGTTCTCAGTTCAAAACCTTCACCACGGCCATCACTTTCAGCGCTGGCTTTGGGATGGCTCAAGTTCCCCAGGTTCAGTTGGGTCGCACCATGGCTGCTTTGCAGCTGGGCAGAGA
>NZ_VOXW01000007.1:0-147708 GCF_013420555.1 Acinetobacter sp. Q85-2 | reverse complement strand
TAAGCCCGTTGAGGATCAGTTTTCATATTGCATCTATTGCCCTTCTTAATTTACTCAGATTCGACTCTTTGGCTTCTGCAGGTAATCTACCCAAACATCTGGAAAGTTTAATGGAGAAATCTAATCGATATGTTATACCTGAGAGAAGAGTGAGGAGTTATCCAAGGGTTGTAAAAGGAAAACCTCAAAAATACCCAAGAAAAAGCCAGTCAATCTCTTAACTGACTGGCATTACACCAATAGGTGGGCTTTTTATCGGCAGTGCGACTTAAGCAAATTTTGCCAGTACTGCCAAGAATTCTGCGCTTTGGCGCGGGAATTCTGCAATCACGTCATGAATGCGCTGTCCTTCAGGATTGGTGGCATTTACATCACGGCCATCGGCAACAAACTGGGTCAGTAAGCGCTCATAGTCTGTTGGGCGCATATGTTTAAATGCATGGTAAAGCACATGGAAATCAGCATTCACACCATGAGGAGGAAGCTGATTCAGGTAGGCAAATACACGCTCATCTGACCATTCTTCATTGAATGTTGCTGGTTGAGACAATGCCATCGCAATCTCCTGGAATAGTTTTTCGAAATGAAAAAAAGGCAAAATATGAGTTCGCAAGAGGCAAAGTGTCTTTGTGCACTTTATCTTGAAGCACAGCTTCTCGTCTTGCGGCTGGGCAAATCCTTAAAGCAATGCTTTAAGTTTGCTATTTCCGCCTCATATTCTGCCTTGATTCAATTTGCTTGACTAATCAAAAATCAGATTATCGCTCTTCAGGCAAATTGATATTCATTTCAAGCATTTCAATGTTGGCTTCAGAACGTACCGACATTTGAATGTGCTGTTCATCGACACCGCGAACATAGCGGTTCACGACCTGCATGATTTCTTTTTTCATCTGGTCAATTTTGTCCTGGCTCAGGCGGCGGCCTAAACCATTTTCAGAAGCAACAATGACTTTTAAACGATCCTTGGCGGTTTGAGCACTTGATGCTTTTTCTTCGCTGCTAAATAATTTACTCCAGAATCCTGCCATAATTACGCTCCAAATAATCGTGCTAACCAGCCTTTAGGTTTAGCAGTAATGTGACGGTATGGACGCTCTTCACCCAAGAAACGTGCCACCAGATCATCATACGCCTGACCCGCTTCAGTTTCGCTATACAGAATGACTGGCTTACCTTCGTTAGATGCTTGCAGAACGCTTTTACATTCTGGAATTACACCTAAAGTCGGTACACGTAAAATATCTTTTGAAATATCGTCAATGGTGAGCATTTCCTGTTTATCGGCACGTTCCGGATTGAAACGTGTGATACATAAATGCTTACGGATACGTCCTTCGTTTTGTTCTACTTTTTTGGTTTTGCTGTCGAGCATGCCAATAATACGATCCGAGTCACGTACTGAAGAAATTTCAGGGTTGGTCACAATAATCGCTTCATCGGCATGGTACATGGCTAAAATGGCGCCACGCTCAATCCCTGCTGGTGAGTCACAGATAATGTAATCAAACTCTTGAGCAAGCTCATCCATGACACGTGCCACACCTTCATCGGTCAGGGCATCTTTATCACGAGTTTGAGAAGCAGGTAAAATATAAAGGTTTTCAATATCTTTATCGCGAATTAATGCTTGTTGTAAACGCGCTTCATTATTTAAAACATTCACAAAATCATAAACAACGCGACGTTCACAACCCATGATCAAGTCCAGGTTACGCAAACCCACGTCAAAATCGATAACAACAGTTTTGTGGCCACGTAGGGCTAAACCTGTTGCAAAAGATGCACTCGTTGTAGTTTTACCTACGCCACCTTTGCCTGATGTTACGACAACAATTTTCGCCACCGAATCCACTCCTGTTATGGTTTAAATCCCCCTTTTGTGTATGGGGTTTTTTGGTGTTTATTTATACATTAAAATTCCAGAGCTTCAAATACAAGCTCTTGGTTGTCATTTAGGTAAATATGTACCGGTTTTTTCGTTACGTGCGGGGGAATATCGTCCGCCACACAGTAAGTGCCTGCAATAGATACCAATTCTGCTTCTAGGGAATGACAGAAAATTCGTGCTGAACTGTTCCCACCTGCGCCGGCAATGACTCTACCACGAACGCTACCATAAATATGTATATTTCCTGAAGCAATCACTTCCGAACCGCTGTTAATACCAGCTTTCAAGATAATATCGCCCTGGTTCTGGACCAGACATTGACCGGTACGCAGAATTTCATCGTGATAAGAGGTCACATGCGAAATTCGTGCCGCTGCAGCTTCTACCACCGCGGCTTCTGCGGCAGGCGCTTCAGGTTCTGCCGGAGTTTCAATGACCTGTTCCTGGGTGGCTTTGATCTGTTGTAACTGACGATCTTGCGGAATTACCGGGAACTGGATGGCACGCGCCTGTTCCGACAGAATGCCTTCTACCACGGCCAGTGGCTGTACATTCAGATCAATCAGCAGTTGAATCAGGGCAATTAATTCCTGATCTACCGAACTTTCAATCACCGCCGGAATTTGGGGTGGAAACCCTTTTTGTAACATTGGGCTCAATTGCTGGCGGATCGCATCATGATCATCTGTATCTAAGCTAATGCGAATCGCATTGACCATTCTGCCTTTTATCCGTATGTCAGCCATAATGATTCCTTAAGACTTCTGACCTGTTCATTGTTGTCGAAGTAAATGTTGTAAATAGAGCAAATCCTAGAACAATTCGGCCGAATACTCTAGCCGAAGGTTTAAATATTTTTATTGCTGGCTATTCTTTGTCAGTTTCCTGCTCATTCAGGATCTGTTGCCACTTTTTCACTTTGACCTGTTTGCGAATGGCTTCCAGGGTTTCAAATACCGCAGATTCTACCAACGCATCAATATGCGGATTATGTTCAATCTCGATCTGGCTGACTTTATCCGCAATATGCGCATAGGCCACATTATCTGGCAGGGTGTCATGATGGGCAAAAGGCTGAATCAGCCCTTGGGTAATATTTTCGCCCAAACGTTGGCCAATGCTTTGAATCTGCCGTTCCATACGTCCGCCGACAATTGGCAGCAGGCGCAGTAACTGGGTCAGCTCCGGGGTATCTTCAATGGCCTGACTCACCACCTGACCGACATTTTCGGCAATGCTCTGACGCTGGCTCTGCAATTCTTTACCCAAAGATTGCTGCAAGATGTCGGCCAGTGCTGCGGCCAGCAGTTTGCGGTGCTGCTCGACCAGATCATCAATAAACTGGCGATGACCAGTGCTGCTGCTCAGTTCACGTTGCAGGTTATTGACAATGGTCAGCACAATCCGGCTCGACAGTTCTTCCATCACCAGGTTGTAATAAAAGTTGGCACGTCGGAAGATGCTGTCCGGGATGACCTTGTAGCCATGACTATACAGGTTGTAGCCAATCGCCACGGCGCGTAATAAACGCAGAAAACGCAGCTGTGGCAGAATCGACAGCACTTCATACCAGTGCACGAAAGGGAAGAACCACCAGCGGGCATGATGCCGGAAAATAATCGCCAGGCCCCAACGTACCAGCAATTCAATAATCAGGAAGGTGGTAAACCAGCCTTCGGTAATAATGACCCAGGGACGCAGTTCCGTGCGATAAAACTGCAATACCTCTGGCAGCTGAATAAAGTTGAAGAGCCAGTCACCAAAATCACTCATCAAAATGGCATTGGCACTCAGGCAGAACAGGTTGATGAGGATTAACGCCATCATAAAGATGTCGTATACCAGCACCACTTTCCAGCTCCATGAGTCCTTTCTGACAAAGTGAAAGGAAGATTTGATCACCGGCTCTTCGCGTTTCTTCATAATGCTTTTGGTACTCGCTTACTGCTCAGCAAATTTCTGTTTCATCTCATGAATGAGCTGATCTTTCTCTATCCAGAGTTGATGCACCCAGTCCTGAAAACGTTCCCGATATGCGGCATCTTCTTCATAGTCACCACCCAAGACCCAGTCTGGAATGTCAATTTTTCGCAGATTGACCGCAATACGTGGCACTTCACCCAGCCAGAATTCACCATAACCCGGTGCGCCGTCCGGATACACAATGGTCATATCTACCAGCGCATCAATTTCATTGCCCAGAATATTCAGCGCCAGCGCCAGACCGCCAGCTTTGGGTTTCAGCAGATGCTGATACGGTGATTGTTGCTGATCATGCTTTTCCTGGGTAAAGCGCGTGCCTTCCAGATAGTTGAGCAGGGTAAACGGCTGGCTGAGCAGCTGTTCGCAAGATTTACGCGCTTCCAGCATATCGCGGTCTTTTAGCGCCGGATTTTTGGCAATCTGTTCTTTGGTATGCCGCTTCATCATCGGGAAGCCCAGAATTTTAAAGGCCTGTCCGACAAAAGGAATAAAGATCAGCTCCCATTTGGTAAAGAAACGGGTCAGTGGCATACGGGTTAAACCGAAATACTGGTTGACGGTGGTATCGACCCAGCTCTGGTGATTACAGGTCATTAAATAACGGCCCTGCATGCTCAGTTCCAGACCATCTTCAATACTGATGTCCCAGTGGGTATTGGGTAATACATGGTCAATCAGCCAGTTGTTGACACTCAGCCAGCTGTTGGTAATCTGGATATTGGTCTGGTCGACCTTGGCCGATTTCTTGAACAATTTGGTCAGGCCCAAAGCCAGTACCGGCGGTCCATGTAAAAAAGTGCTGCCGGTAATCACTGAGCTGACCGTAAGCCCTTTTGTGATTTTTTTTAAGAGCGGTTGCTTATTGGTTTTAGATGACATAAACAGTCCTGAATATAAAAACAACTTATACGAAGTTCTGCCCAATATAATTGTTGTTTTTAAAATAAAAAAGTGTTGAAGTGAAACTGTGTAGAAATTATGGTGAACTTATGCGTAGAACAACATGAGATTATTGCAAATTGTAAATAAAAGTTTATTTATTAACAAAAAATCAATGGTCTAAGCACTTTATTTCATCCAAACTTTCCCATATACGAAAAACACAAGTAAGGAGGCATGCGATGCGTGCACTAGCAATTTCAGCAGTAGTCGGGGCAATGGTATTAACAGGTTGTCAAACCACTGGTAATAACCTGGGCGGCGTAGAATATGACAAAACCGCATTAGGAACCATTATTGGTGCGGCAGCAGGTTATGGTGTTTCTAAAGGGAATGCCAATACCAGCGCACAAAACAACCGTGCAGCAGCAATTGGTGCGGTACTCGGTGGTGCTGCAGGTATCTACCTGGACAATAAAGAGAAAAAATTACGTCAACAAATGGCTGGTACCGGTGTAGATGTTAACCGTAACCCAGATGGTTCTGTTGGCCTGATCATGCCAGGTAACATTACTTTTGATACCAACAAGTCAAACATCAAGCCAAACTTCTATGCAACTCTAGATAAAGTGGCGCAAGTTCTGACTGAAGATAACAAGAGCGGTATCTTGGTGACAGGTTATACTGACAGCACTGGTAATGACTCTATCAACATCCCGTTATCTCAGGCGCGTGCGCAATCTGTAGCGAGCTACCTGGCATCTCGTGGTGTATCAACTGCACGTATTAATGCCCAAGGTCACGGTTCATCGAACCCGATCGCGTCTAACGCAACTGCAGAAGGCCGTGAACAAAACCGTCGTGTTGAGATCAGCATTTACGCGATCCAGTAATTCGGTCCAGAATTCAAAAAACCACCTTCGGGTGGTTTTTTTTATGACCAGAAAAGCAGCATTTTAGATTAGGCAACTGTGGTGGAGATGACTATAATCGAGCTCGAACCGAAATAGAGGAAACACTATGTCACTGGCAAGTCAACTCAATGACAAGCAACTTGAAGCCATGAAATATACTCAAGGACCCTTGTTAGTGCTTGCAGGTGCAGGTTCAGGTAAAACCTCGGTAATTACCCGGAAAATTGCCTATCTGGTGCAGCAATGCCGTATTCCGGCGCACCGGATTACCGCCATGACCTTTACCAACAAGGCTGCGCGTGAAATGAAAGAGCGGGTTGGTAAGTTGCTGTCGCGTGAAGAAGCCAAAGGTCTTTCGGTCTCGACCTTCCATACGTTCGGTTTAAATTTACTGCGTTTAGAGCTGAAACATACCCCGCTCAAAGCTAACTTTTCGATTCTGGACGCCGACGACTGCAAACGCATTCTGATGGATCTGATGCATCGCGACAATTTATCGGGTGCAGAAAGCAAAGAGCTGATTGCGCGGGCCATGAAAATGATTTCGGACTGGAAAAATGACCTGATTCCACCGGAGCAGGCACATACAACCTGTGAAACGCCAGAAGATATCCAGATGGCGCATTTATATCAGCTGTATGAGCGTAATTTACGTGCCTATAACGCAGTCGATTTTGATGACCTGATTGTGATGCCAACCCGGTTATTGCAGGAAAATGCTGAAGTCCGCGATAAATGGCAAAACCGGGTGCGTTATTTGCTTGTCGATGAGTATCAGGACACCAACACCGCGCAGTATATTCTGGTCAAACTTCTGGTCGGGGTAATGGGACAGTTCACCGCCGTAGGGGATGATGACCAGTCCATTTACGCCTGGCGCGGCGCCAAACCGGAAAATATGGCGCTCTTAAAAGAAGATTTCCCAAATTTAAAAGTGATCAAGCTGGAGCAGAACTACCGCTCCACCAGCCGGATTCTAAAAGCGGCCAATACGGTAATTGGCAATAACCCGCATATTTTTGACAAAAAACTCTGGTCGGACAAAGGCCATGGTGAAGTCATCCGGGTGATTACCTGCCGCAATGATGATGATGAAGCAGAGCGCGTGGTCAAAGACCTGATCACGCATAAACTGATGAACGGTAAAAACTGGAAAGATTATGCGATTTTGTATCGCGGTAACTTCCAGGCGCGTATTCTGGAAACCCAGCTGCGCCAGATGCAGATTCCGTACAAGCTGTCAGGAGGTCAGTCTTTCTTCGCCCGGGCAGAAATTAAAGATGTGATGAGCTATTTACGGCTGATTATTAACCCGGAAGATGACAGTGCTTTCCTGCGCATTATCAACACGCCAAAACGTGCCATCGGCCCGGTGACCTTGGAAAAACTGGGCTTATTTGCACAGGAAAACCATCTGTCCTTGCTGGCAGCAGCAGGTGATCAGCGTTTGACCATGGCCATTCCGAAAAAAGCCACGACTCAGCTGGCCGAGTTTGCCGACTTTATCCAGAACTTTACCCGTGAATTGCTGGAAGATGATGAACCGGTGCCAATCATCCGCCAGATGATGAACGAAGCTGGTTATATCGACTACGTCAAAGAAAGCGCCGCCACGCCTGCGCAGGAAAAAACCAAGCTGGACAATATTGAAGTGCTGTACAGCAGTATTCAAAGCCTGATTAACCGCGCTGAAGATGTGGACGAAAAAAATATTGAAAGCGTGATCCGTAAAATGGTGCTGCTGGATATGCTGGAGCAGCAACAGGAGGAAGAAGACACTGACAAGGTCAACTTATTAACCTTGCATGCCTCCAAAGGTCTGGAATTTCCGTATGTCTATTTAATTGGACTGGAAGAGGAAATTCTGCCGCATAAAAACTCGATTGTGGCTGAAACGGTCGAAGAAGAACGCCGTTTGATGTACGTGGGCATTACCCGTGCGCGTCAAGGCCTCACCATTACCCTGGCCGAGCAGCGTAAGGCTGGCGGGCAGATGAAACAGATGACCCCAAGCCGCTTCCTAGATGAAATGCCACAAGATGAGCTGGAATGGCTGGGTCGCAAGAAAAAGCTGGCTGGCGATATCGATCCGAAACTGCAGGCCCAGCATTATCTGGAAAATTTACGTGCGTTAATTAAACGCTAAACCATTCATTGATATAAACAGGAATTACTGATGAAAGTTCAGGTAAAAGTGCTTGATGCACGTTTGGGCCAAGAATGGCCAATGCCAACCTATGCCACCTCTGGTTCGGCAGGTCTGGATTTGCGTGCCTGCGTGCATGAGACCACTGTCATTGAGCCGGGTCAAACCGTATTGGTGAAAACCGGTCTGGCGATTTATATTGAAGATCCGCATTTTGCCGGTTTAATTCTGCCGCGTTCGGGTCTGGGCCATAAACACGGTATTGTGCTCGGCAACCTGGTTGGCCTGATTGATTCTGACTATCAGGGTGAGCTGATGGTGTCGGTATGGAACCGTGGTCAGACTGCATTTAGCCTGGAACCAGGTGAGCGTCTGGCGCAATATGTGCTGGTGCCGGTGGTACAAGCCCAGTTTGATCTGGTCGATGAATTTGAAGCCACCGAACGTGGTGCTGGCGGTTTTGGCCATACCGGTAAAGCTTAAAATCTGCTTGAATGATAAAGCCTAAACATTAGGCTTTATCACAACACGCTAGAAAGTAACGCAACAAACACTTAAAATTACATTTTGTAGCGTGAATTCTGTTTTCGGCCGCATAGAATCAGTTCTTATATTAAAAAGCCTAAAACAATCATTCTCCCTATTCATATATAAAGTAGTTCTGCCATGGATATTCAACAGTCCAGTTTCCCTTTTCAGGTTTTCCGTGCTTACGACATTCGTGGCAAGGTGACTTTGCTGACGCCTGAACTGGTGCAAGCGGTGGCGTTGGGTTTGGCCGTACAAATTAAAAACACGGGCAGCACACGTGTGGTGATTGGTTATGATGCCCGTCTCAGCAGTCCGGCCTATGCCGATCTGATCATGCAGGTGCTCCAGCAGCAGGGCTTAAGCCCGACCTTAATGGGCTGCTGTTCCAGTCCGATGCTGTATTACATCGCCCGCCAGTTTGATGGCAATGGCATTATGGTCACGGCCAGTCACAATGCCAAATCTGACAATGGTATTAAATGGATTCTGGGTGGAGAACCACCGACGCCAGACAAAATCCAGCAGGTGGCGGCCCATGCCAGCAACTATTTTCTGGCGCATCGCCAGCAGCCTGTGGCTGAACAGCCGCATCAGATTTATTCGGAATTTTGCCTGCAATATCAGCAGGCGCTACTCGATGATATTCAATTACAGCGCCGTTTTAAGGTGGTACTCGATGGTCTGCATGGTTCAGCGGGTCGCTGCGCTGCGCTGGTCTTGCAAAAACTGGGCTGCGAGCTGATCACAATCCGCTGTGAGGCCAATGGGCATTTCCCCGATCATGCCCCAGATCCCTCTCAGGAAAAACATTTAAGCAAGCTGAAACAGGCGGTACAGCAGCATCAGGCAGATTTAGGCATTGCACTGGATGGCGATGGCGACCGTCTGGTTCTGGTCGATGAACAGGCCAAAGTGATTGGTGCAGACCGTTTGCTGGCATTGTTTGCCGAAATGTGTTTACAGCAACATCCACAGCATGAAGTGGTGTTTGATGTGAAGTGTTCGACCATGGTGCGTAATACGGTACGCGCGCTGGGTGGTCATCCGGTGATGATTCGTACCGGCAGCACCTTCCTGCGTCAGTATCTGGCGCAATCAAAGGGAAACGCGGTGTTTGGCGGTGAATATGCCGGGCACTATGTCTTTAATGACGGGCGTGGCTTTGGTTATGATGATGGCCTGTATGCTGCGCTGCGGGTAATGGAATATTTAAGCCAGCGCCCGGAGCGAAGCCTGTCTGAACTGCTGGCCAAATATCCTGAACGCTGCTGTACTGAAGATACTTATATCAGCACCCACAACATTGCTTCAGCGCATGTTTTACATGAGCTTGAAACCTTAAGTCAGCCATTGGCCGCACAATTAAGTAAAATTGATGGCGTTCGACTTGATTTTGAAGATGGTTTTGGCATTATTCGAGCATCGAATACGGGCGAATATTTTACAGTACGTTTTGATGCCGATAATCCGGCACGATTAGCGGATATTCGTCATACCTTTGTTTCCATGCTGAGCAACCGTTATCCGCAGATTGCTCAAGACATTTTAGATGCTCAATAAGGAGAGGCGCATGCCACAGCAACAGACTGGCATCGACAAAGCACAGATTCTGACAGAAGCTTTGCCGTATATTCAACGTTTTATGGGTAAAACGCTGGTCGTGAAATATGGTGGCAATGCCATGACCGATCCTGAGCTGGAAAGTTCATTTGCACGTGACATTGTGCTGCTTAAAACGGTCGGTTTAAACCCGATTGTGGTGCATGGCGGTGGTCCGCAAGTCGATTCCTTCCTGAAACAGCTGGGCCGCGAATCTGACCGTATTGATGGCATGCGCGTGACTGATCCGGCGACCATGGAAGTGGTAGAAATGGTGCTTGGCGGTAGCGTGAATAAATCTATCGTCAATTTAATTAACCAGCATGGCGGTCGTGCCATTGGTTTGACCGGTAAAGATGGCAACCTGATTCGGGCCAAAAAACTGCTGATGGAAAAAACTGCAGAAGATGGCTCAGTACAGAAAATTGATTTAGGCTTGGTCGGTGAAGTGGTCGGCGTGAAAACCGACGTACTGGAAATGTTTACCCAAAGCGATTTTATTCCGGTGATTGCACCGTTGGGCGTCGATGAAGAGGGGAATACCTATAATATTAATGCCGATCTGGTCGCTGGTAAGGTCGCTGAAGCTTTGGGCGCAGAAAAACTGATTCTGTTGACCAACATTACGGGTGTACTGGATGCCAACAAGAACCTGCTGACCGGTTTAACCACTCAGGAAGTCGATCAGTTAATTGAAACTGGCGTAATTTATGGCGGTATGATTCCGAAAGTAGGCTGTGCGCTGGATGCTGTCAAAAATGGCGTGGTCAGTGCGCATATTGTCGATGGCCGTGTGCCACATGCCTCTTTGCTGGAAGTCTTTACTGACCATGGAGTGGGCACTTTAATTACCAACCGTGCCGCCAAACACTAAGAGTTAAAACAACTCAAGGTCTCTAAGGAGGCCTTTTTTTATGGCTGATTTTTGGTCATTGAATTGTCATCTGCATCGCCTAGTGTATAGGCAGAACATTAGGAGTGCTGATCGATGTTAGCCAAACTCAATCAATATCGACAAAATTTGAGTTTTCCTTTAAGCAAAAAAAATCATACCAAATATGATTTTAAAACCACAACAAAAACAGAATACAGCTTTGAATGGGTTGAAAATTTAAAACAGTTAAAAGAAGTACAGCAATTTCGTGCCGAGCAGTTTGCCAACCAGTTCGGTTTGCAGTTTGAGCATGGACTGGATCAGGATGTTTACGATTTTGGCTGCGAACATGCCGTATTAAGGGATAAGGCCAGTGGGGAAATTGTGGCCTATACCCGATTAAAACTGTTTCAGGGGTATGAACTGGCGCAAAGTTATAGTGCCAGCGAATTTGCCATTGAAGAGCAATTAAAGCATCTCAACAATATTGTGGAAATTGGCCGTACCTGCGTGCATCCACGGCATCGGGCCGGTAAAGCTCTATCCATTTTATGGCTGAATCTGGTGCCGAAAGTACTGTGGAGCATGAAAGCCCGCTATTTGATTGGCTGTGTTAGTGTGCGTTTAGAAGGCAATGAAGCGCGTGCCTATCATACCCATCAGTATATCCAGCAGTTAAGCGAACAGCAGCGCTGTAGCATTGCCTCGAAACAGGCGTATATTCCGCAGGCCTCTGAAATGACTTCGCTGAAACAGGGCCGGATTCCCAAGCTGTTTGATATTTACCTGAAAATGCAGGGCAAGCTGTCCACCGAAGCCTATTATGATCAGGAGTTTAACTGTCTGGATTATTTTGTCTTTGTCGAAATGAACCAGGTGCTAAAAAAGATGGTACTCAAGAAAAATACCCGCCACATTGTGGAATAAATAAAACTTTGCAGCGATTGTGATTTGCATGGCCTGACAGAGTCATGCACAATAAATGCAGTTTTAATCAGATGTTGAAATCTTGTATGTGCCAGTTACTCGGAATGAATTGTGCAACACCTACTGATATTACCTTTTCATTTCGTGGTTTTTCACAACGCGCTGGCATTACTTCCGACCATAGTGATGGTTTTGGCATCGCCTTTTTTGAAGACAAGGCCTGCCGCTTATTTGTCGATAACCAGTCGGCAGTGGAATCACCGATTGCCGAGCTGGTACGCAACTATCCAATTAAATCACGCAATGTGATTGCGCATATTCGCAAAGCCACGCAAGGCAAAATTACCCTGGAAAATTCCCATCCCTTTATTCGGGAGCTGTGGGGACGCCACTGGATTTTTGCCCATAATGGCGATTTACACCATTTTGATCCAGCCTTAAGCGGTCATTTTACCCCGGTGGGTAATACCGACAGCGAGCGGGCATTCTGTTATTTGCTCGATCAGATGGTGCTGAAATTCGGTTTTGTGGAACCGTCTTTAGAGCAGCTCTTTGAACTGCTGACCGAAATTTCCCCGAAAATTGCCGAGCATGGCACCTTTAACTTCTGTCTGTCTAATGGTCAGGCGCTGTTTAGCTATGCCACCACCAAACTGCACTGGCTGGTGCGTGAATACCCGTTTAAACCGGCACAATTAATTGATATTGATGTCGAGGTCGATTTTAGCCAGGTTACCACACCGGAAGATCGGGTGGCGGTGATTACCACTGAACCGTTGACTCAAAATGAAACCTGGCAGGCTTTTAGCCCCGGCGAAATGATTTTATTCCAGCAGGGACAGCCGATCAGAAAACAGCTGACTTATATTGAACGTTTGGAAAAAGAACGTCTGAATCCGGAATTAAAACGGATTACCCGCGCCGATCAATATTAATCTACTGTTGTATATTTTATTTTAAATAGTGCCGTATTTTATTTAAGTCTAAAAATACGGCAGAAAATAATAAAACGGTTAAATAATAACTGACTCTTTTACTCAGGTTAAAATAATATAAACATTATAAAACAAGGGTTTGTGTGAATTTGTTGGCAGAAACAGGAATCCCAAGTAAATCACTTCATTTTTATTTTAAATTAAATATGGCTACTATGCTCAAAGCTTATAAATCATTTGATTCAGGGGTGGTCGTATGAAAATGAAGTGGATTCCAGAATATAATACTGGCATCGATGTGATTGATGACCAACATAAACGTATTCTTGATTATATTAACGAAATTGTCGAGATTGGTGAAAATACCGATCGTGCCCGTATTAAACAGATTCTCGATAATATTATTGACTATACCCAGTCTCATTTTACCTTTGAAGAATCTTTACAAGAAGAAGCCGGTTATAAATACCGCGTACCACATAAACGCGTACATGACTTATTTATTAAAAAAATCGAGTCGTATCGTGAACGCTTTGAAATGGGGCATTCCATTGAAGGAGAACTGCACGAAGTGTTGTCAAAATGGTTAATTAACCATATTCAGCATGATGATGCAGATTATGTTGGCGCTGTAAAAGAAAATATGATGGGTATTATTCAGGAAAAAGAAAAGAAAAAAGGTAAAAACTGGTTTGCCCGTTTCTTCTCATAAACAGAATAAATTACTGCACAATTAATAAAACCAGAGAACAACAATATTGGACTAAAAACTAGCGCAGCAAACCATTGATGGCAATGGTTTGCTTTTTCTTTTTTAGTTTTTGATTTTCCCGGGTGACAAGGGCAAAATAGCGATAGATTTTTATTAGGAAAGCATCATGCAGGACAATGCTATGTCACGATGGTTATCGCCGCTGATGGCATTTTGTTTATCATTTATTCTGATTGCCACACTGGCACCGGTCACTGGCATTCAGCTGGAACGTCAACTGGACTTCTGGCTGCTGTGGTTAGGTACCATGCTGGTGCTGGCCTTGCCATTGACCTATATGGAAATTGCGCTGGCCAAGCGTTCAAAAACTACAGCCTTGCAGGCCCTATCCAGTTTGACCCGTGATGCCGATGCCTCTGCACAGTGGCGTCTGGTGGGCTGGCTGGCCGCGGTGTTTATTCCATTTTTAGCAGGCGCGATGCTGTTTAATGTCAGCCAAATGCTGACCCAGCTGGCACTGCCAACGATTCTACCGTTGTGGATTTTTATTGGCTTGGCACTGGTTGCCATGGCATTGTCTTTTATTTCGCGTCTGCTGCTGCTTGGCCTGACTGCGGTCGGTGTGATTGCTGCCTTTATTCTGGCGCAAGTGATGGGTGCTCCGGTTGCTGAATGGCAAATGACCGCGCTTGAGTTTGGCGAGTGGGGCAATGCTACGGTCTTGGCGTTGGTGGCCAGTGGCCTAGGTCTGGGGCTGTACTGGCAAACCAGTTTGCCAGCGGTACAGCAGCAACAGGTGGCGACCAAAACCGTGTTCCCGATCTGGCTGGCGCAATTACTGGCCGTGATTGCCTTTGCTTTCTTTGCCGCGACTGCTCAGCTACCCGCTTTTGCGCTGGCTTTTGCTGTGGTGATGGCTGCTGCGCTCATCCTGCAACTGGCACGTGAACAGTTGGCACAGCGTCAGATTGCAGTGGCAATTCAATGGATCATTCTGCTGGCAGCCACGTTGATCTGGGCCATTCCAGGTCTGGCCAGTGTGTTAAATCCGCTGCTGATGATCTGGGGCCTGGTGATTTGTCTGATTTATGCGATTTTCGCCGGTTGGATCATGAAAATCAGTCATTTGCGTAAATCCATGAACTTCAGCAGTGAAGCCTTTTATAACCTGTGGCGTATTGCCATCCGTATTGTCTTGCCACTGGCAATTATTGCTGCGCTGCTGGCCGTGATTGGACAAATGTTCTGATGACTGCGCAGTATGTCTGGGTGGCTTTTGCCTCAGCCGAACAGCAGTTTCATCTGGCAGTGCCGTATCAAAATGGCATGACTGCGCTGGATGCGATTCAGCAGAGCGGGATTAGCGAACAGGTCAGTTTGCCTGAACCGCTGCAACTGGGAGTTTTTGGTAGCCGTTTAACCGATGCGCAGCAGCCACTGCAACCGGGTGACCGGGTCGAGATTTACCGGCCGCTGACCATTAATCCGAAAGATATCCGCCGCAAACGAGCAGCGAAAAACCCGGTGGGCCGCTATGCCAAAGGCAATCGCTTTAAGCAATTGAGTTCATAAGAAAAACCCCTCACTGAGGGGTTTCTTTTTATCTGAAAGGGGCTATAGTGGGGGCGCGGTTAAAATTGCTTCTTTTGAACCCGGTAAGCCTGGTTGCTGTTCAGGAATGGTTTCTAAACCTTCAATTTTCTGCACAATACCGGTTTGATCGAAGTAGATTTTTAAGTGTTGACCTTGTGCAGCGGGAATCTTGGCTTTTTTAGCATAGGTTCCTGGGATATAATGGTAAATATAGTCCCAACGTAAAGGATTCATTGGATCTGAAATGGTTGGGCTACCCAGCAAAAAGCGGACCTGTTGGTGGCTCATGCCGACCTGAATTTTTGCAGCTTGTGCTTGGGTTAAGGGGGTGCCTTGAGGAATATCTACTTTATAAACGCCCAAGGTCGAACAACCCATGAGCAATGAAGTGACGAATAACGTCAACATGACTTTTTGCATTTTGCTACACTATCCCAATTAATTATTGATGCATTCGATCCAAGCATAGATCATACTGCATCTTAACTTTGTTGCATATTCCAACTTTAATTTTGTTGAGAGACCTTTTTTCATGCCTATTTCAAATCAAGATCTACGCAAAGCTGGCCTTAAAGTTACACTTCCACGAATTAAAATATTGGAATTATTAGAAAATTCAAGACAACATCACTTAAGCGCGGAAGATATTTACAAGACTTTACTCGAACAGGGTGAAGATGTGGGTTTAGCAACTGTGTATCGCGTGTTAACACAGTTTGAAGCCGCGGGGATTATCGAGCGTCATAATTTTGAAAATAATCATTCGGTTTTTGAAATTATGCAGGAAGATCACCACGACCACCTGGTATGCCAGAACTGTAATAAAGTGGTGGAATTTACCAACGACGTGATTGAACACGAACAGCATGAAGTGGCGAAAAAGTTTGGTTTTGAACTGACCGGTCACTCACTGAATTTATATGGCTACTGCGATGCGCCTGAATGCCGCGAAGCGTTCCGTAAAAAATAAGCGCAAAACTGCCCATCAATAAATCAACCTATAAAAAAACAGGCTGAAGATCAGCCTGTTTTTTTTGCCTAAAATTATTGTCCATCGAAGGTAATATTTGAAGTGGCATGCATTAAACGCTCGCCGCCTTCTTCCGACAGCTTGATTTGCAGACGCAAATCGTTTGGCGAGTCGGCATGTTTCAGGGCATCTTTGTAGCTGATCTGCTTGGCTTTATACAGGTCATACAGGGCCTGGTCAAAGGTTTGCATACCCAACTCACGTGAACGCTTCATCAGGTCTTTAATTTCGTGCACATCGCCTTTACGGATTAAATCGGACACCAGTGGCGAGTTAATCAGCAGTTCAATCGCGGCACGACGTGAGTTGCCATCAATAGTAGGAATCAGCTGCTGTGCCACAATGGCTTTCAGGTTCAGTGATAAATCCATAAACAGCTGGCCATGACGGTCAGCCTCAAAGAAGTGGATAATCCGGTCAATGGCTTGGTTGGCGTTGTTGGCGTGCAGGGTGGCAAATACCAGGTGACCGGTTTCGGCAAAGGCAATTGCATAATCCATGGTTTCACGTGAACGGATCTCACCAATCAGGATCACATCTGGGGCCTGACGCAAGGTGTTTTTCAGTGCCACTTCAAACGAATCGGTATCAATGCCTACTTCACGCTGGGTAATAATACAGCCGGCGTGTTCGTGCACAAATTCAATCGGGTCTTCAATGGTGATGATATGACCTTTGGAATTCTGGTTACGATAACCAATAATTGACGCCAAAGAGGTCGATTTACCGGTACCGGTTGCCCCGACAAAGATGATGATGCCACGTTTGGTCATGGCCAGATCTTTTAAAATCGGTGGCAGTTTCAGTTCTTCCATAGTCGGAATTTTGGTTTCAATCCGACGCAGCACCATGCCCGGTTCATCACGCTGCTGAAAAGCGCTGACACGGAAACGTGCGCTTTTATCACGGTTGGTGATGGCAAAGTTACATTCACGGGTATCGGCAAATTCCTTGCGCTGCTTGTCGGTCATAATCGAGTTGAGCAGCTGGCCAACAATTTCCCCGGTCAGTTTGGATTTGGCCACTGGCACAATCTGGCCGTTAATTTTCATGGAAGGCTCAACATCGGCCGTAATAAACAGGTCCGATGCTTTTTGCTGAATCATTAAATTCAATAAATCATTAAAGTCCATAGCGCTGTCCTGGCTTCCTGCACACGATTAGAGGAACGATTCTGGCTGTTTTGCAACCGTACGAGCCGTTTGTGGGCTAATCACACCGCGCGATACCAAGTTTTTCAAACTCTGGTCAAGGGTGGTCATACCGTAGTTGGCACCAGTCTGAATTGCCGAGTACATTTGAGCTACTTTGTTTTCACGAATCAGGTTACGCACTGCAGGAATACCAATCATGATTTCATACGCAGCTACACGACCACCACCATTTTTCTTGAGCAGGGATTGTGAAATGACGGCTTGTAAAGATTCAGACAACATGGCACGTACCATGTCTTTTTCTTCGGCAGGGAATACGTCAATCACACGGTCAATGGTTTTTGCTGCAGAGGTGGTGTGTAGCGTACCAAATACCAAGTGACCCGTTTCAGCAGCAGTCAGTGCCAAACGAATGGTTTCTAAGTCACGCATCTCACCCACTAGAATAATGTCAGGGTCTTCACGCAGTGCCGAACGTAATGCTTCGTTAAAGCCATGCGTATCACGGTGTACTTCTCGTTGGTTAACCAAACATTTTTTAGATTGGTGTACAAATTCGATTGGGTCTTCCACGGTCAGGATGTGGTCATAGCGATTGTCATTGATATAGTCAATCATCGCCGCCAGGGTGGTGGATTTACCCGAACCCGTCGGCCCCGTGACCAGCACTAGACCACGTGGATAGTCACAGATATCTCTAAAGATTTGACCCATTCCCAAATCTTCAATGGTCAGCACTTTAGAGGGAATGGTACGAAACACCGCGCCTGCACCGCGGTTCTGGTTAAATGCGTTAACACGGAAACGCGCCACGCCCGGGACTTCAAACGAGAAGTCGGTTTCCAGGTTATCTTCATAATCACGGCGCTGTTTGTCGTTCATGATGTCATAGACCAGCTTGTGGACTTCTTTATGTTCCAAGGCGGGCAAATTGATGCGGCGTACTTCACCATCCACACGAATCAGTGGCGGCATGCCTGCCGACAGGTGTAAATCCGATGCCCCATTTTTTGCCGAAAAGGCCAATAGTTCTGTAATATCCATAAGTTCCCCGAGATCATATAAATCTTAATTATTTTGTTAGAATAATACGGCTTTCCCTCAGCTTAACCAACACCTAGCACGAGGGCAAAGTAAAAAAGATGAATGAAAATGAGAACCGCATCAATGAATAGCCTGCAAAAATCGCGTCAACATGTGTTAGAACAAATTCAGCATGCCTGTCAGCAGGCGCAGCGTGACCCGGCAGAGGTCCAGCTGCTGGCGGTTTCCAAAACCCATCCGAGTGCTGTGTTGCAGGAAATGTACCAGACCGGACAGCGAGCCTTTGGCGAAAACTATTTACAGGAAGCGCTGGAAAAAATTGAGGTGCTGCAGGATTTAGAGATTGAGTGGCATTTTATTGGCCATGTGCAGCGCAACAAAACCAAACATCTGGCTGAAAAATTTGCCTGGGTGCATGGGGTAGACCGGCTGATTATTGCTGAGCGCTTGTCCAATCAGCGCAGCGATCAGCAGGCGCCACTGAATATCTGCCTGCAGGTCAATATTGATGGACAGGATAGCAAAGATGGCTGTAGCCCTGCTGAAGTACCGGCGCTGGTCGAGCAGATCAGTCGGTTGCCGAATTTACGTTTACGTGGCCTGATGGTGATTCCGGCACCAAATAACACTGCCGCCTTTCAGGATGCCAAACAACTGTTTGATACGGTCAAGGCGCAACATGCACAGCCTGCAGATTGGGATACGTTAAGTATGGGCATGTCCGGTGATTTAAATGCAGCAATTGCCGCAGGTTCGACCATGGTGCGGATTGGTACGGCATTATTTGGTGCGCGCGATTATTCGAAATAATGCTGCATTACAATATTCAGATTGTTCTTTGGTGTCACAGTCTGCTTAGGACAAGTGTCGTTCAATCCGGCGTGGTGGCTCCAGTTTTTGCGCCACCAGCCAGGCAAAACCAATCAGCACCGCCATTGTGATAATCAGGCTGAGCAGAGCTACTCCTAAACCGTGCTGCAGCGTAAACGGAAAACAGCCCAGGATAAAAATCAGCAACGGGAAATGGGTGATATACAGGGTATAGGAAAACTGCGCGGAAGCCGGCCAGATCACCTGAATCTGCCGTTCACCACGCGCCAGTTGTAGCAGCCAGCAGGCCGCTGCAATCCCGATACACAGGTTAAACAGCCTGAAATTTTCGCCAGTATAGTACTGCGCCAGATAAATGGAGTGAAACTGGTAGGCATCAAACAGGGCAATCAGCACCGCCAAGAGCAGAAAACCGGATTTAAAATAGTGCAGTTGGGCGGCTGGAATCTGTTTGCTCCATGCCGGACTAGCAAAAGCAAAAGCCAACAACCAGACCAGAAAATAAATCAGGAACTGGATATTGAGCAGGCTTAAGCCAAGCAGCAGGGTTAAAAACAGCAGGATGCTCCCAGGTCTGAATGTCACCAGACAGCCGGCCAGAACATAAAACCAGACCTCATAGCTCAGGCTCCAGAGGGCAGCATTGGCCGATACCGTCGGCGTTACAAAACCATTGACGAAAAACAGTGAACCGAGAAAATCGGCTGCACTAATGTCATAGCTGTGCCGGATCATAAAGCTTTGGCTCGCCTCAATGTTATGGGAGCCGGATGCAAAGAAATAGGGCGCCAGTGCATACAATAACAAGGTCAGCAACATGGCAAATAAAAATGGTCCCAGAATACGCTGGCAGCGTTGCCGGCTATAGGCCAAGCCTGAAAACTGTCGATGGCGATGGATATTGTGACGGATGGAATGTCCAATCAGATAGCCGCTTAGAACAAAGAACATCATCACTGCGGCTTGTCCGAGCAGACGCACACCCGAATAGAGGGTTTGATCCAGCGGACCAATAAAGGCCTGAAAACAGTGGCTGAACAGCACCAGAATGGCACTCCATCCGCGCAGGCTTTCCAGCTGCAGGCTGAGCTGCGGCGAGAGCGGACGATAGTGCCAGAACATGGTCTAGCCTACGATCTGCAGGGTACTGGCCCCAGCACCAATTGGTTTGACCTGAATTTGGACCGGAATCCGTTCGTGAATTTCCTGAATATGGGAAATCAGCACCACTTTACGGCCCTGGCTTTGCAGCCGGTCGAGTGCGTTCATCACCATATGTAGCGAGGCCGGATCGAGCGTCCCAAAGCCTTCATCAATAAACAGCGATTCCAGTTTCATGGAGCCGGAGGCCATATTGGCAATGGCCAGTGCCAGCGCCAGTGATACCAGGAAGGTTTCACCCCCCGATAAAGACAGTACCGGCCGGATTTCGCCATTCATGTCATGATCCAGAATCGCGAGGCCCAGACTGTTGGGAATACGTTGTAGCTGATAACGCGGCGCCAGTGGCTGCAGTTGCTGGTTGGCATGTTCCACCAGAATATCCAGATGATGTTCCTGGGCAATTTTCTGGAATTTGGTGCCTTCCTTGCTGCCAATTAAATCGGCAATCCGGCCCCAGCGATATTCTTCAGCCTGAATTTTTTCAATCTGGCTCTGGAATTTGGACAGTTGTGCCTGCGCCTGTTGCTGCATGCGTAACTGGGTTTCCAGCTGGTTAAACTGCTCCTGCAAGCTGTTTTTTTCTTGTTCCAGCTGTTCCAGTTGGGTGGTCACCTCATCATAGCTGGCAGTTGGTTGCTGGGCCTGATGCTGCTGGAATTGCTCCTGCAATACATCCAGCGCACTTTGTGCACTGAGCATGGCTTGCTGCTGTTGCTGGATGGCCTGACGCATGGCCTGCCAGCTGGCCAGATCAATACCCAGACACTGCTCAATCTTCTCGGCAGTGAACTGTGGATGCTGGCTTTGCCACTGCTGAATGTTGTGCTGTAGCTGCTGTACACTTTCCAGAAGCTGCTGCTGGCGTGTATGCAGGTCTTGCTGTTTCAGCTGCGCCTGCTGGAATTGCTGTTCCAGCTGACGGCAGTGCAGGTGTTGCTGTTCTACCTGCTGCTGGAGTTGTTGCTGCTGCTCTCGTAACAGCTGCTGCCAGGCTTTGCCGGTATCCAGCACCTGTCCAGCATGTTGCTGGCTGAGATCACGTACCTGCTGGCGCAACTGGCTGCCTTGAGTTTGTGCATGGGTAAGGTCATTGCTCAGCTGTTGCTGTTGCTGCTGATAGAACTGTAGTTGCTGTTCGCCGTCTTTGATCTGGCGCTGTAATTCCTGCTGCTGTTGCAGGCATTGCTCGCGCTGTTGCAGGTATTGAGTCCGGCTGCTCAGCAGGGCAATAAGAGTCTGACACATCTCGGCCTGGTTCGCCCATTGCGCTTGCTGGGCCGGTTCCAGTGCCTGGGTAACCGGTTCAATCAGTTGTTCCAGCTGCTGGAATTGCTGACAGAGTAACTGCAGGGACTGAATCTGTTGCTGCAAATGTTGCAGCTGCTGGGTCTGGCTTTTCAGCTGTTGCTGGCGAGTTTTTAGCTGCTGTAACTGCTGTTGCTGCTGATTTAGCTTGTGTTGCAGTGTGGTCTGCAAGGCGGTCAGATCGTGTGCTGTATCATCCAGCTGTGTGCTTGGGCTGAGCTTTTGAACCTGCTGCAGTTTCTGTTGCACACTGTCTTGAAGCTGGCTAGAGCGTAGCTGTTTCTGTTCCAGCAGGGTTTGCTGTTTGGAATGTTGTAGTTGTAATTGCTGGAGCTGCTGCTGGCACTGCTGTTCCTGCTGCTGGGCCTGTTGTAACTGGGTGTCCTGCACCGACTGCAGTGCAGATTCCAGCAAATCCTGATGACTGACAAATGGATGCTCAGTGCTACCGCAGACCATACACGGCTGTTCTGCTTGCAGCTGCTGACGCAACTCCTGCACACTTTGTGCCTGCAATAAACGCTGCTGGGCAAAAATCTGTTCCAGCTGTTCACGTGCCGTCTGGGCATTCTGGTAGTGCTGCTGTGCTTCAGTTTGCGCCTGTTGCAAGCTGCTTAGCTCGGCCTGAAGCTGGGTCATGTGCTGCTGTAATTGCTGCTGTTCCTGCTGCTCGTTCAGCATGTGTTGTAACAGGAACAGGGCTTGTTCCAGCTGCTGGCTGTGTTGCTGGTGCTGTACCTGCTGCTGTTCCAGTTCTGTTGCTTGCTGTTCCAGTTCAGCCATTGAGCCGGCCTGCTGGAGCGCATCGGCCTGTTGCTGTTTTACATCATCTAGCTGCTGTTGCAACTGGGCCAGTGAACTGTGCGCATGTGCCGGTGCCTGCTGCTGCAGCTGTTGTTGTAATTTCTGAAATTGCTGTAAGCGTTGCAGAATACTGTGCGGCTCACGGTCAAATACTGCCAGAAAGGTATGCTGGACTGATTGCTGTTCCAGATGTTCTAACTGCATATGCAACTGCTGTAAGTGCTGTTGCTGGCCGTGCTGCTGGGTGGTTAGTGGCGTAATTTTTTCATGTTGAATCTGTTTCAGCTGGGCATCGGCTTCTTTATAGCGCTGAATCAGATGCTCAATCTGGCCATCCAGCTGTAGTGCCTGTTCTAACACGGGTTGTAACTGTAGCTGTTCTTTCTGCTGTTGTTGCGCGCTGTGCTGCAATTGTTCCAGCTGCTGCTGTGCCTGCTGATGCTGCTGTTCACAGTGTTGAAATTCCGGCTGGAATTGCTCAAGTTGCTGCGCCAGCTGTTGCTGTTGCAACTGTTGCTGGCGCTGCTGCAGATACTGTTCACGGATTTCCTGAAACTGGTCCAGCTGCGCCAGCAGGTCACGCTGCGGCTGCATTTTCTGGTTGGCATCGACCTGCACCAGATAAAATTCTTTTTTGGCCTGAATTTCACTGTGCAGACGATGTTGCTGCTTGTACCAACTTAAATCATTCAACAGCAGTTTTTCGCTTTGCAGTTTTTCATGCAGACTCAGTTTGCTCTGGGCATGCTGCTGTTGCAGGGCTTGTAGCTGCTCATCACTAAGCAACTCAATATGCCCCATCAGTTGTTGTAACTGTTCTTTTTCGCTGCGAATCTGGCGGATTTTTTCAAAGGCTTTCTGACTGACCAGACTGAAAATATGGGAATTGGTCAGATATTCCAGCAAGTCGGCGCGGTCCTGATCTTTGGCCTTTAAAAACGCACCCACTTCAGACTGGGCCAGCAAGACGGCGCGGGTAAACTGCTCAAAACTCAGCCCAATCAGCTTTTCAACAGTCGGGGTGCATTCCGAAATTTTCTGGGTCAGCACGCGCTGATCTTCCACAGCGGTAATCGCGCGTTCGACTTTTAAATTGCCATCGACCTTGTTACGGGCGCGGCGCACTTCCCAGCGTGCCAGATAACGCTTTTGATCCAGCGCAATAAATTCCAGTTCGGCAAAGCCTTGGGTACAGCCGCGGCGCAGAATATTTTTAGAATCTTTAATCGAGATGCCCTGACCGCTGGCATCTTTAAGCGCCCCGGCAGCGCCGTTTAAGCGCGGAATCTGGTCATACAGCGCCAGACACATGGCATCGAGCAGGGTCGATTTACCGGCCCCAGTTTTTCCGGTAATCGCAATCAGTCCGGCATGAGCCAGCGGTGCGCTTTCAAAGTTGATGTCCTGGGTGCCGGCAATAGAAGCCAGATTATTCAGACTTAAACGTAAAATTTTCATGTCTGATCCTTATGGCTGTTCTTGTTCAAGGCTATGCTGCGCTTCAATCAGCAGCTGCATAAAATCTCGCTCGACCGAGGCATCCGGCTGATAGCCCATTTTGCTCCACAACTGTTTGAATAAGCTGTCCGGTGTGGGCGGGGCCAGATCAATTTTGGACTGATCTGCGGCCTGATCTTCCTGTGGGGTGTAGACCCGGCAAATGCGTAACAGGCGATAGCGCTGTTCCGGTAAGGTCTGTTCAATCTGCTGGCGTAAATCGACCGGTGGTGGTACATCGGTGCTGTATTCAATTTCCAGATAATCACGCTGGCAGATGCGTTCCACCGTACCTTGCGGGAGGGCTTTCAGTTGCTGAAACACTTCATCCAGACTGCCGCGAATACGGTGCAGCTGTACACTGCGCGGAATCAGCAGTGAGCCCAGTTGCAGGCGCTGTTCGGGCGCAGCCTGCGGGTCAATCTTGACCTCGAGCACCTGATGCTTGTACTGGATTTCACTAAAAGACAGCGGAATTGGAGAGCCGCTATAGCGGATATGTGGATGCTGGACTTTTTGCGGTTTATGCAGATGCCCCAGCGCGACATAGTCAATCACATCATCAAATAGGGCAGTGGAAAGTGCTTCTTCATGACCAATAATGATCGGCCGTTCTGAATCTGAGGTTTCGCCACCTTGCATATGCGCATGTGACATCAGGATTAGTGCCTGATCTTCCGTTTTACGGCGTTTGGCTTCGGCAATCAACTGCTGATGTAAATAGGCAATCGCATTCTGGGCGTTCTGGGTCTGCTCATTCAGTCCGGTAATTTCCGCAGTGCGCAAAAACGGCAGGGTCAGACACCAGGCAATAATCGTATTTTCGGCATCATAAATTGGTACCAGTAAACGGTCGAGATCCAGCTGGTTGTCGGCATTGCGCTGAATCACCCCAACCGCCTTGGCCTTAAACTTGGCCAGCAACGGTTCCACCTGTTCAATGCGGTAGCCGGAGTCATGGTTGCCGGCAATCATCAGGGTCTGCATGTGCGGTGCAATGGCGTGGGCATCGGCCAGAAACTGGTACAGCTGGCGCTGCGCGCTGGAGGCCGGGTTAATCACATCAAAAATATCCCCGGCAATAAACAGGGCATTCGGCTGTTTTTCCTGGATTTGTTCTAATAACCAGTCTAAAAACTGTGCATGTTCATATTCACGATCGTGGTTATGGAAAAATTGCCCCAAATGCCAATCTGACGTATGAAAAAAATGCACTGCCATGTCATCAACCTGTTTTGCTTTAGGTAAGCATACTATAGCTGAGGGCGAAATTTAAAATTCTGTACCGATAGAAAACGCTAAGGTTTAATCTTTATTGTCCTGAAGATGAGTGCTGCTCACCAGCAAAGGCCAGACAAATAAAAGCCGACGATTCGAGTGATGATAAATCGTCGGCCAAATAAAAAGTGCGATGAACAAAGCATTTGGCTGCTATACAAAAACTTGATTCACATTCGCTTATTGCTTTAGCAAAGCTTCCCGAAAAATTTGTGGATGCCGTTACAAATTCGCCGGAGATGAAGCTTGTGCCCTATATAACGCCTGTTCGGGCACAACGGTTGACAGGATCATGCAAAAAAAATCAATTTTTTTTATACTAGTTGCTTATGGCTCAGGTAGACAGTTTAATGATTTCTCTAACACGTTATTTTCTCTGGTTTTTATTTTTCTGTCTGATCTTTACCTGTATCTGCGGGGTACTGGCTGCATTGTTACCGGCAGGTGTGGGCGGCATTTTAACCGCAGTGCCTTACTTGGTTGCCATGATCTGGGTGCTGTTTAAATTTTTAAAACAGCAGCAGCGCGCACCGTCTCAGGCCGAGCGTAAAAAGCTGACCTTAGGTTTTAGCCTGATTTTCTGGGGCTATAATCTGGCCTTTTTATTACTCGGCATCTGGATTTTTTCCCGTCAGAATCCAACCATCTGGCAGGATTTTCTGCTGTATTTACAGCAGCCGCAATTTTTAAGCGTGGTGGTGATTATGTGGTTATTAATTGCCATTCCGCTGTATCTGCTGACGTACTGGTTTTATGGTAAACAGGCGCAGCGAATGGCGGCCAGAATGTTTGGCCCACAGCATCAGGGCTAAATTATCTGGTGTATTTCCCTTCGCCTCATCTCGGGTAGGGGAATCGATCCGATCTTAACTGGCCAGTGCAGCACGCTGTAAACGGGTCGGACTATAAGCCTCAGGAGATACATCCGGGGTCTGGCCCAATAGCAGTTGACGCAGCAAACGTGCAGAGGCTGGCGCCATACACAGACCATTACGGAAATGGCCAAAATTGGCCCACAGATTGTCAAACTCGGGCATCAAGCCAATATAGGGAATACCGCCGTCTGGTGAGCCCGGGCGTAAACCGGCCCATTGCTTGACGATTGGCAGGTCTTTTAAGGCCGGCACCATGGCATAGCTGGCCTCTAGAATATGGGCCGTGGTATCGGCATTCAAACGGGTATCAAAGCCCTGTTCTGCCATACTGGAACCACAGACAATATGGCCGTCCTGACGCGGAATCAGATACATGACTTGATTCATGCACATGGTGGGCAGCCAGTTTTCTGGAGTTTTGAATAGCACCATCTGTCCATGCACCGGACGTACCGGAATCTGTACATCAAGCTGCTCGGCCCAGCGCGCTGACCAGGCGCCGGTGGTCAAGACATAGTCATCGGCCTGATAACGCTGTCCGGCCTGATCAACAATAGCGCATACCTGCTGACCGTGCAGTTCTAGGCGTTCAATCGGGCAGTGTTCAAACAGCTGCACCCGTGGATGCTGCTTTAAATAGCACAGAATTGACTGTAATAAACGCGGATTACGCACATTGGCCAGCTGCGGGAAATAGATGGCCTGCTGGAACTGTGCGGAAATATGCGGATTCAGCTGATGCAGTTCGGCGCTGTGCAGATGCTTTGCCTGCTGCATGGGTTGCTGAAACAGCTCGGCGAAATTCAGGCCAATGTCAAAATCGCTTTCATCAAAAATCAGCATACCGGTTTCATGGATCTGAAAATCAATGCCGGTGTCAGGCTGAAGTTTGGCATTCCAGCGCAGATATTCAGTTTTGGCCGATTGCGCCAGCACATTTACCGCAGCCGGATAACGCCACGGATACATTAGAGAGAGAATACCACCACCGGCCCAGGAAGCGGCCTGACCGGATTGCTGCTGATCAAAAATACTGACCGAGCAGCCCTGTTCCAAGAGCTCCAGCGCCGACATCAGTCCACTAATGCCGGCGCCAATCATGGCAATGTGCTTCATTGCAGTGGCAATATCCTTATTTCATGTCTTTGAGTTTGAGTGCGGCTTCTTCTGCAAAGTAGGTCCAGATGCCATCGGCACCGGCACGGCGGCAGCTCATCAGCGATTCAATGATCACGCTGTCGGATAACCAGCCATTTTGAATGGCAGCAGCCAGCATCGCGTATTCGCCACTGACCTGATAAACAAAGGTTGGCACAGCAAAGGTATCTTTGACTTCACGGACAATATCCAGATACGGCATACCTGGTTTGACAATCACCATGTCGGCGCCTTCCTGAATATCCAGCGCGATTTCATGCAGCGCTTCTGCACGGTTGCCAATATCCATCTGGTAATTGTATTTATTGCCGCCTTTTAAATTGCTGGCCGAGCCGACGGCGTCACGGAACGGGCCATAAAAGCTGGAAGCATATTTGGCCGAGTAAGCCATGATGTTGGTATAGATATGACCTTGTGCTTCCAGTGCCTGACGGATAGCACCAATACGGCCATCCATCATGTCACTTGGTGCCACCACATCGGCACCGGCTTCGGCATGGCTTAAGCATTGCTTGATTAAGGCTGCTACGGTTTCATCATTCAGCACATAACCGCTGTCATCAATAATGCCGTCCTGACCATGAGTGGTGTACGGATCGAGGGCGCCGTCGGTAATCAGCACCATCTCCGGGAGTTCTTTTTTCAGTAAACGGACCGTGCTTTGTACCAGGCCATCTTCGCGCCAGGCGGCTTCGGCGGTCAGGCTTTTATCTTCTTGTGGGGTGACCGGAAACAGCGCCAGTTTAGACACGCCCAGTTCCAGCAGGCGTTCGGCTTTTTTCAGCAGCAGATCGGCCGACAGGCGCTGAATGTTGGGCATGCTTGGAATATCTTGGGTCTGGTTTTGACCGGGTAAAACAAATACTGGATAAATGAGATGATCAACCGTGAGCTGGGTTTCTCGCACCATGGCACGTAGCTGGTCATTTTTACGGATACGACGCATACGAGTGGCAGGAAATGCGGGACGATTGAACGTATAAGTCATAACAATCTCACTGATCAGTATTAAACTAGGCAATATTGTAGACCCATAAACAGGATTGTGGGGCAAAATACATGCGTTTTTTCTCAATTTAAGGTAATTGGCCAATTTATGAGCGATATGGCAAAAAAGTGGACCGGAGGCATTCATTTGGGTTCGAAAGTAGATATTGATGTCGTCTTACAGCAATTGTGTCAGGCCTTTAACAGTTCACCATTTTTTAAGCATAACGGTATGCAGATGCGCGTGGTGGATCAGCAGATTGAAGCCTATATCAAGATGCAGCCGCAGCTGATTGGCAATGTGGCTTTCCAGATTTTACATGGCGGGGTGGCTGCGACAATTCTGGACAGTGTGGGCGGGATTGTGGCGATGGGCGAGCTGTATAAGCGCACCGAGCCGGAGCAGTTACCTGATACCATCAAGAAAGTGACCCGATTGGCCACGGTGGATATGCGGGTGGATTATCTGGCGCCGGGGCGAGGCAAATATTTTACGGCCCGTGCTGAAACCCTGCGTTTGGGCCGTAAAGGCTGTACCATGCGCATGACTCTGGTCAATGATGAACATAAAGCTATTGCCACCGCAATTGCGTCTTATGCTTATTAATCCAAATGGATTGATTGGCAGATAAAAAAACAGGCTCAATCGGGCCTGTTTTTTATTTGGATCAGTCGCGGTGAATAGCGTAAAAATCAAGCTTGAGCGATTTCGCAGGATGTGCACCGTTTAAAGATCAGAACGGGCACGTTTTAACGCCTGTTGCCATTTTTGTAAATGTGCCTGGCGCTGATCTTCTCCCATGCCGGGTTCAAACGCGCGTTCCAGCTGCCAGTTATCAGCAATATCACTTAAGCTATTAAATACCCCGGATTTAAGCCCGGCCATTGCCGCTGCGCCCCAGGCGGTGGATTCTCGCATTTGCGGCCTTAACACTGGCACATTGAGCAGATCGGCCTGAAACTGCATTAGCATATCATTACAGCTGGCGCCGCCATCGACCCGTAATTCTTTGAGCGGTTGCTGAATATCTGACTGCATCGCGCTGAGAACATCGGCCACCTGAAAGGCAATTGCTTCAAGCGCTGCCCGGGCGATATGGGCTTTGTGAGTGCCACGCGACATACCGCAGAGCAGGGCACGTGCATCACTGTCCCAATGCGGCGCACCTAGACCGGTAAAAGCCGGCACCAGCACCACGCCATCGGTATCGCGGACCTGACTGGCCAGCTGTTCGACCTCGGCACTCTGTTGAATGATGCCCAAACCATCGCGTAGCCATTGCACAATCGCACCAGCCATAAACACACTGCCTTCAAGCGCATAATGGGTCTGGTTCTGGCATTGCCAGGCCAAGGTGCTGAGCAGTTTATTCTGGCTGTATTGCAGTGTCGAACCGGTATTAAACAGCATAAAGCAGCCGGTACCATAAGTGTTTTTGGCCATGCCCGGCTCAAAGCAGGACTGGCCGAACAGGGCAGATTGCTGATCGCCCAGAATGCCGCTGATTGGAAGTCGGGCGCCGAGTAAGCCGGCAGCGGTATCGGCCACATAATGGTCGGAACTGATGATTTTTGGTAAGACCGAAGCGGGAATCTGAAACAGTTGCAGCAATTCTTCATCCCAGCTTTGGGTCTGTAAATTCATGAGCATGGTGCGTGAGGCATTGCTGACTTCAATTACATGCTCGGCGCCTTGGGTCAGGTTCCAGATTAGCCAGCTATCGACGGTACCAAAGGCAACATGACCTTGCGCTGCCAGTTCGGCCAGACCGGGAATATGCTTAAGCAACCAGACCAGCTTGCCGGCACTAAAATAAGGGTCAATTAATAATCCGGTGGTCTGCTGTATTTTTTGTTGCAGTCCCTGTTGCAGCAGCTGATTACACCAGTTGGCTGCGCGCCGGTCTTGCCAGATGATGGCCGGCGCCAAGGGCTGACCATTGCGTTTGTCCCAGACGATAGTGGTTTCCCGCTGGTTGGTGAGGCCAATGGCCTGAATATCTTTGGCCAGAATCCGTGCGGACGCCAGCGCCTGTTGCACCACAGCCATCTGGCTGCTCCAGATTTCCTGGGCATCCTGTTCCACCCAGCCGGATTGCGGGGTGTTGATTTGGGTTTCGCGTTGCGCGCTGGCCTGAACCTGTCCATGTTCATTAAAAATAATCGCGCGACTTGAGGTCGTGCCCTGATCAAGGGCGAGTAAATAAGTCATAATTTATACTGTTATCTGACTTGAAATTTAAAATATTAGCGCAATTATGTTATTAAGCGCAGATCTTGCGGTGAATAGTTGTGAAATGATCTCGTAATTTTCAACTTTTATGCTATGATGGCGCTGTAGTCTGGGGGTGTTATTGGCTTCGACGCTGATGATGAAACTCATAGATGCATGCCGAGAGCGCATTTTCTCTCGTAAATCAAATTTGCATTTAAATAGTCGCAAACGACGAAACTTACGCTCTAGCTGCCTAAGGGCCGCTTGTCCGCTTCACTGAATACTTGTGGTCAGTGAACCCGACTGAAGCGAACGCACACAAGTCCGTATAGAGCCAAGCCTCGGGGCTTTATACCAAACTTAGAGGATCGCACTTTGAACCCTGTTCGTCGGGTCTTAAAGTGTTAAAACAATAGACGATATCTAAGCATGTAGTATTCTCGAGCGTAGTGTTGGCGGACGCGGGTTCAACTCCCGCCACCTCCACCAGAATTTATTTTATAAATCAGCCACTTATGTAAGTAGCTTTTTTATTTGCCACATTTTTGCCACATTTTTATTCCAACAAGTAGAAATATCAGTGGCCTTATGCTGTGTGTGCCACGCTTAATTTTGCAATTTCTTGCTTGTTCTTATCCGAAATGGCTAAACGTTTTAGTCCTGAATTTAAACAGCAAGCAATTGATTATGCACTTTCAAACTCACACGAGTCTGTAGCTGCAATCGCCCAGAAATTAGGTGTGGGTTATTCAACATTAGATAAATGGATTCGTGAAACCAATCCGGCAGGTTCAAGCAAACGTCAACTTTCACCAGAACAACAGCGGATCTTGGAATTAGAGAAAGAAGTCAAACAGCTCAGGGAAGCCAATGACATCTTAAAAAAAGCGCATGTGTACTTTCTGACAGATCATTCCAAGAAAAGTACACGGTAATTCAAGATCTAGCTGTGAATGGAGTCACTGTATCTTCTGTCTGTAAATGCCTGGGTGTCAGCACTTCAGGCTATTATGCCTGGCGAAAACGCCAGGCCAATACAGCGCAAAAATATAATGATTTAAAAGCCGTATATTGGCAGCATCATGCACGATTGGGTGCACCTTCATTGGTACATGACATGCATGATTTAGGTTACAGCATGAGCGAACGAACCGTTGGAAGAATGCTTAAAAAGCTTGGTTTACGTAGCAGGATTGCACGTAAATACAAGCATACGACAGATTCAAACCATCGTTTGCCTACAGCACCAAATCTGTTGGAGCGTCAATTTACAGTCATTCAGCCTAACAAGGTTTGGACAACGGATATTACCTACATCCGTACCACGCAAGGTTGGCTGTATTTATGTGTGATGCTGGATCTATTTAGTCGTCGTATTGTGGGTTGGCAAACCAGCCATCGAATAGACCGTCAATTGGTGTGTGATGCATTTAATTGTGCAATGGCTCGTCAGGGTTATCCAACGGGTGTCATGGTGCATTCCCTTGCGAAGCAGTGCTTCTCAGGCTCACAGTACTGTAGTCGTGATTTTAGGGTGCTATTATTAACGAATAACTGTATTCAAAGTATGTCACGCAGGGGGAACTGTTGGGATAATGCAGTGACCGAAAGCTTCTTTCATACATTGAAAGGTCATGTGATACATGGCAGTGTGTTTGCCACTCGAAAAGAGGCGACTGCTGTCTTGTTTGACTATATTGAGATTTATTACAATCGGGTCAGAAGGCATTCCGCAAACGGCTGGTTAAGCCCAGAAGCATTTGAACAGAAACATTTTAAGAGTTTAGAGGGACCGACTGTCCACAATACTGTCTAGGATCACTCTTTAAAAATCCTTAAACTGGGGGTAAGATGTGACAACAGATTTTACCGTTGAGATCACAATGAGCTTTTTAAAAAAGAAAAATAGCGCGAGTTTTGTCTTCTTTATTATTACACTGTATTCATTGATTGGTTTTGGTCTGGGCTATGTGATCTGGGAATATCTGCTGTAACATTTTCTTATTCGTTTTATCCAATAATTATTGAATCATCAGCAAGTTCTTAAACTTGCTGACCATCACTGTTTTGTAGTCCTCCTCTAAAGCAGACCCTCATCTAGACGATCAGCTTTTACATGGTAAAGGTAAATTTTACGCTGTTTTCTGTGCCAATAATGTCGCAAAGCGCTGTTGAATACGCTTGCCTTGCTCATCGACACGGTGCAGTTCACCGATATTTTCATTGTATTTCAGCAAATTCCAGCCCTCATAATAAGCCTTTAACTCTTCGGCTTTAAAGCTAAAAGGGAAGTCCGGTTGAACCGGATAATCCTCACTATCCATTGCACAAACAATCAGGTTGAGGCCGCCAGCTTTGGTGGCCTGCTGCATCTGCCGAATTAGAGTCGGGATGGTGTCGGGTTGTAAAAACATCATCACCACCGTGCAATACACAAAATCGTATTGACCCTGAATCTGTGGATTAATATTTAAATCCCGTAGCGTGGTATGAATGTTCTGAATCTGTTCCTGCTGAATAATCTCGTTCAGGCGCTCCAGACTTTGGGCATTGACATCCCAGGCATCGACCTGAAAACCGTGCTGACTTAAAAACAGCGCATTACGACCACTGCCACAGCCAACATCCAGCGCCGTGTTGCCCTGTAAAGATGGCTGTGCGGCCAGAATTTCTGAATGGGTCGGGGTCAGTTTATATTTTTTGGCAAAGTAGTCATTGGCTGTGCAATAAAAGCTGAGCTGACATTCGACATCGGCACTGGCCGAAACAATCTTGTGCCACACTTGCGGCTCAAGCATGGGCGGTTGCTGTTCCGGGCTAAACAGATGTTCAGACAACAGCGTGCCTGCTTCATCGAGCAAGGCAAAATGTAATTCACCTTTTAAAACCTTCAGTTGGGCCCAAGTGCCGGCTTTGGTATTGTGCTGGCGTAAAAAGCCAGGCGGGATAGTGTCTTGTGTCCAGATCGGTAGCTGTTTATAGCATACGAGCGTTTGCATCTTTTCTCCATGTGCACTTGGGGTAAATGTCATTAAACCTTAAGCCTGCACAATATGCCAGAGAAGGAAGGGGAAAGGGCATGATTTCATCGGCCCACTTCCAATTATCTAGATGACTCAATCCATACTATTTTAGCGGTGAATCTTCAGCTCAAAATGATCTCCACATTTCCATTTTTGCAGATGTATTAGCGTTTTGAAAAATGCTTCAGTATCAAATAGTGAGAATTTAAAAGTGAAAACCAGGTCGCATTTTGGGCTTAGAAAAGCCTATACACTTTAGAAAATTATCAACTGACCCGTTGGCGGGTGGCTAAAAAATAAGTAAAACTAAGTGAATGATATAAAATGATAAATATTTTATTGCTTTATTTTGAAAGCAAGGGCAAAAAGCAAAAAAACGGGATTAACTAACAAATGTATACACAAATAATAATAAAATAATGGTTGAATCTGCGCAATTGCTCGAATGTAGCATCGTATCTTCTTGTCTGTACCATGAATTCCGCGCGCCTTATGTCTCCTCTATTTCAGTTTATTAAAGCGGTCCAGATTTTTGTTTTCTTTCTTTGTAGTATGCTCATGGGTTGGGCACAGGCGGGAAATGAAATGAAAAACTTGACGATCCTTGCCTACCACGAAGTCACTTCTGAACCACAACCGTTAATGCCTGAATATGCGATTGAGCCTAAACAATTGCAGCAGCATCTGGACTGGCTGGTACAAAATGGCTTTCAGTTTATTGGCAGTCAGCAACTGTTAGAGGCACAGCAACACAACAAGGCGCTACCGGAAAAATCAGTCTTGCTCAGTTTTGATGATGGCTATCAAAGTTTTTATCAGCATGTCTATCCTGTTTTAAAACAGCGGAATATTCCGGCCGTGTTGTCGGTGGTTGGGCGCTGGTTAGAACCAGCAGAACAGCAACAGGTTAATTTTGGCGGGCAACTGGTGTCACGCCAGCATTTTTTAAGCTGGGCACAGTTAAAAGAATTACAGGCCAGCGGTCTGGTGGAAATTGCCAGCCACAGTTATGACCTGCATAAAGGCATTGTGGCCAATCCGCAGGGCAATGAATTGCCAGCCACCGTAGCACGTGCCTATTTTCCGCAGCAGCAGCGTTATGAAGATAACAACGCTTATCAGAAACGTATTCAGCAGGACTTAAAAGCCAATCAGCGCCTGTTGCAAAAACATGGCCTGAAAGCGCCCAAAATTATGGTCTGGCCCTATGGTCGCTATAACTTGCATACGGTAAAAATTGCCGAAAAACTGAAGATGCCAATCAGCCTGACGCTAGATGATGCCGAGAATCAACCTGTAAACAGTTTTTCCAGATTGCCGCGAATCCTGATTCAAAAACACATGGATGCAGCGCTACTGGCCAAAGAAATCCAGAAACATCAGCAGCAGCGCACGGACAATGATCGTCCGCAAAAGATCATGCATGTCGATATTGACTATATTTATGATCCGGACCCGCAGCAGCAGGAACGTAATTTAGGCTTATTGCTGGACCGGATTCAGCAGATTGGCGTCAATACCGTATATTTGCAGGCATTTTCTGATCCGGATGGCAATGGCTCGGCCGATCTGGTCTATTTCCCGAACCGTTATATTCCAATGCGTGCCGACCTGTTTAACCGTGTGGCCTGGCAAATCCAGACCCGGACTCAGGTACGTCGTGTCTATGCCTGGATGCCGGTATTTGCCTGGGAATTACCGGTCTCGAATCCGGTGGCCCAAGATCTGGTGCAAACCGAGCAGCCGCATAGCGGTAAGCATCTGAACATGGGCTATCACCGTTTAAGCCCATTTTCGCCGCGCGCCCGCAACACCATTAAAGGCATTTATGAAGATCTAGCCAAATCGGCACAGTTCAACGGCATTATTTTCCATGATGATGCCACCTTGTCCGATTATGAAGATGCCAGCAGCTGGGCCAAAAAGGCCTATCAGCAGCAGGGCTTAGCGACTGATCTGGCACAACTGCGTGCTGATGATGCCGCCTTACAGAAATGGACAGCTTATAAAGTCAAAGTGATTGATGATTTTGCCATGGAGTTGGCCGAGACCGTACGTCAGTATCAGCCTTATTTGCAGACCTCGCGTAACCTGTATGCACAGGTGGCACTATCGGCCTATTCAGAAAACTGGTATGCCCAGTCGCTGGAACAGTCGCTAAACCGTTATGACTTTACCGCGATTATGGCCATGCCATATATGGAACAGGTCGATGATCCGGCGCAGTTTTATCAGCAGCTATTGAGTCGGGTGCAGCAGTATCCGCAAGGGCTGCGTAAAACGGTGTTTGAATTGCAGGCGGTCGACTGGCGCAGTGGCAATAAAATTCCATCTGCGGAAATTGCGGAAACAATTCAGAAACTCTATCAGGCCGGTGTGAAGCACATTGCCTATTATCCGGATGATCCAATCCAGAATCATCCTGATCCGGCTGTGCTGCGTCAAGCTTTCCAGTCTCTGCCCGCATCTGCACCGTAACCGGCTAGAGGAACAACCATGTTGCAAGAACTCTGGCAATCGGTGCTGAACTTTGTGTTTTATTATCCGCTGTTCATGTCCTATTTATGGATGATGGGCGCGCTGATTTTCTATGTCAAAGAACGCAAAGATCCGACCTTTACTCAGCCGCCAGCTTTACAGGAATATCCTTTGGTGGCGGTGCTCATTCCGTGTTTTAACGAAGGTGATAATGCCGAGGAAACCATCACCCAGGCACTGGCATTAAAGTATCCCAACTTTGAAGTCATCGCGATTAATGATGGCAGCTCGGACAATACTGGCGAGGTACTGAACCGTCTGGCGGCCCAGCATCCACGGTTAAGGGTGGTGCATCTGGCAGAAAATCAGGGCAAGGCCATGGGCCTGCAAGCTGGCAGTCTGGTCACCGATGCCGAATACCTGCTTGGAATTGATGGTGATGCCTTGCTCGATCCGCATGCCGCCAGCTGGATGTTACGCCATTTCCAGCGTGATCCGGCGGTGGCCGCCGTTACGGGCAATCCGCGAATTCGCAATCGCTCGACCTTATTGGGCCGGGTCCAGGTCGGAGAATTCTCCTCGATTATTGGCATGATTAAACGTGCCCAGCGCACCTATGGCCGTATTTTTACTGTTTCCGGCGCTATTACCGCCTTTCGTAAAAGCGCGGTACATCAGGTCGGTTACTGGTCGCACGATATGCTGACCGAAGATATTGATATTTCCTGGAAACTGCAGCGTGCCGGCTGGAAAATTGAATTTGAACCGAATGCACTGGTCTGGGTACTGATGCCGGAAACCCTGCAAGGCTTATGGAAACAGCGTTTGCGCTGGGCCATGGGTGGGGCGCAGGTGTTAAATAAAAATATTGATGTAATTTTTAAGCCCAAGCTGAATTATTTGTGGCCGCTGATTCTGGAAATGATGCTGACTCTGGTCTGGTCATATCTGCTGCTGTTGCTGTGTCTGCTCTGGATGTTAAGTTTCTGCCTGCCTATTTTACCGTTGCCGGAACTGCAATCGCCGTTTTTACCGCAAGGGGTGGGTATTGTGCTGGGCGCGACCTGTTTGTTCCAGTTTATGGTCAGCAAATGGATGGACAGCCGCTATGAAAAAAATCTGGCCAGAAACTATTTCTGGATGATCTGGTATCCGTTCATGTTCTGGCTGATTACCGTATCGGCCAGTATTGTGGCGTTTCCAAAAATGCTGCTGCGTGGGGAAGGGAAACGTGCACGCTGGATCAGTCCCGATCGTGGAATTAAACGTGACAGCTAACTGTCGCGATGTGATGTGTTGAGAGTAAAGTTGTGAAAGCCAATACTTTAATTATTGATTATCGCTATGCATTGCCGTGGCAAAAGCGTTATGCCTCGAACGTGTGTACCGCCGGCTTATGGCTGACCTGGGGCCTGTTGTGGCAGCCGGTTTTAAGCAGTCTGGGTTTACTGGATTTGGAACGGGATGCACTGATTCAGCAAGTGGCCCAGTTGATGCTAAGTATTCTGCAAAACGGTTTTAGTGCGCTGGTGGCTTGTGGCTTGAGTTTATGGCTGTGGACCAACTATATTCCGGCATATTCCATCCAGACCATGCAACCGGCACCGCTAAACCAGTTTGCCGAGCATTTTCAGCTGGAACCGGTGATGTTAACGCAATCCCGTCAGGCCAAAATTGTCACGGTCTATCATGATCAGGAGGGCAAGATTGTCGATTTACAGGCACATTCCCAGCACCCTGTATCTTAAAGGTTGGCTGGAATTCGGCTGCTCTGGTTTTATATCTGCAAAAAAACAGGCAGCCTGATAAGCTGCCTGAATGGAGATAAGAATCGCGCTTGGAATGAGGATTAAAGCTTGCGCCAGACCTTGTGTTCATCTTGAAATGAAATGGTGAAATTAAATTCCGTGCCGGCCGTGACCAGATATGCTGTTGGCGTGGTCATCAGGACTTTTAAGATAGTGCCTGTCTCAAAATGGATAGGTGGGCAGTTCTCTTTCTCAAGTACCAGAGGCTGAATAAGTTCAACAGCTTTCACTTCCATCATGATTTCCCTTAAAAATGTATTATGTATCACATGTTTATTTTAGCATTGTCTGGTCGGGAATATGGGTTTTATTCGTCAGATTATAAATAAGTGATTGATATCTTAAAAAATAAAGTTAAATTCTTAGTCTAAAAATTGTTATTGTAAACTCTTGATTTTTCATTATTTTACTGAAAATAGTCAGGGTGATTTCCGGGGGTTTATATCGCTTTAAATACCGGTTAGTGGAAAAATCGGTACTGAAAAGTACATGCGCTGTCGGGGAAATCTTGTATATTGCTCATGTTGAAGTCATCGCGTGGCGCATTGCACGCTGCAATGTTGTAAACGCGGCTTTTCAACGTCTTGAAAAGAATAAAGGAAATAGAACACTGCATGTTTAAGTCATTTTTTCCACATCCGAAATGGTTTTTTAGTTCGCTGTTACTCTGGTTCATTCTTAATCTGGTGCTGTGGTATTCCGGTGGACAAGGCTGGGGCACCCTCATCGGTTTGCCTGAAGGCTATCATGAAGCAGAACTCCCGATTGGGGTTAGCCGTTTCTGGTCACCGGCATTTCTCTGGTTCTATCTCTGGTATTTTCTGGCCACAGCCATTTTTGCAATTTTCTGGCGGATTCAATCGGATAATCCCTGGCAGCGCTGGTCAGTGTGGGGCTCATCTTTCATTCTGTTTAATATCTGGTTCTGGGTGCAGGTGAGCGTGGTCATTAACGCCTGGTACAGCCCGTTTTATGACCTGATCCAGCAAATGCTGAGTAATGGCGGCGGTGATGTGAATAATCTCTATGCCGAGATCATGACCTTTTTGTATGTGGCAATTGTGGCGGTCACGGTTTCGGTATTTAACCTGTTCTTTGTCAGCCACTATGTGTTCCGCTGGCGGACGGCAATGAACAATTATTACACCGCCTACTGGGACCGGTTACGTCATATTGAAGGGGCATCGCAGCGTATTCAGGAAGATACCATGCGCTTTGCCCGTACCACCGAAGGTCTGGGCGTCAGTCTGATTGAAGCGCTCATTACCCTGATTGCCTTTTTACCGGTTTTGGTAACGCTATCGAGCCATGTGAAAACCCTGCCAATTCTGGGCGAAATTCCTTATGCGCTGGTGTGGGCGGCAATTGGTTGGGCGGTGTTTGGTACCGTACTACTGATGGTGGTCGGTTATAAACTGCCAGGACTGGAATTTAATAACCAGAAGGTGGAAGCGGCTTATCGTAAAGAGCTGGTCTATGGTGAAGATCATGCCGAGCGTGCCGATCCGCTGACTTTAAAAGAGCTGTTTAGCAAGGTTCGTCTGAATTATTTCCGCCTGTATTTCCATTATGCCTATTTTAACCTGGTACGAATCTGGTACATGCAGCTGGACAATATTTACGGTCTGTTTGTGCTGTTCCCAAGTATTGCTGCGGGAGCGATTACCCTTGGCCTGATGATGCAGATTGGTAACGTGTTCGGTAAGGTACGTGAATCGTTCCAGTATTTAATTGCCTCCTGGCCAACCATTATTGAACTGCTGTCGATTTATAAACGTTTAAAAGCCTTTGAATCGACCCTGGATGATTAAGTCATTCCCAACTGACCCGCTGTTAAGGCGGGTTTTTTAATGATCGGATGAAAGTGTTAAGGCGTTCAGGTTTCGTTGTTAAAACTCTGGATATTTTGCATTTATCAGATGATAGTGCGGGGCAGTAGTAATAAATAAACGAGAAATATCAAGTAAAATCAATTGGCTAGATTTGTTATTTGCGCCTATTTGAGCTATGTTTTGAGTGGGGAAAAATAGAGAATAAAGACGTGAATGTCAAAACCTTCATGATGTTGGCTGGGGTCGGTGTCGTCTTTTCGGGCTGTGTCAGTGTAGAAAGTTTTAGTCCAGATGCCTTGAAGCACTTTGCTTCGCCACAAGAGCTGATTGCGAAAAAAAATCTGAATCAGACCAATGGTTCAGCCAAAGCCTATGTGTATGACTGGGGACCGCAGCGTAAAGAGCTGGCGGCAGAATCGCTGATTCCGCGCAAATATATGGGCAGCTATTGTCAGTCGCAGCAAGGCCATTTAAAACTAGCCTATAAAAGTACGATGTCGATGCTGAAAAACAGTTGGTCCAAAAAACTGTTGGCGACTTATCGTGATGTTAATCAGGGCATTGGTGCCTATCGCTGTGTCAGAAAAAATGGCCCGGACTGGATTGTTTCAATTGAGCCGGTCAGCGAGCGTAAACGCGATGGCCAGGGTGAAGTCCGCATTGTGCATTTACTTACTCAAGTCATGACGGAAGATGAAGCACGGCGTTTTTATCGTTCGGCATCTTCCAGTAGCAAGAAGGCTAATACCAGCACTAATCGGAATAATAAAAACACTAAAGCTGTTGCCAAAGAGCCCGAACCAAAAGAAACACCGGAACTTCCAGCCGAGAAAACCCCTGCACCCGTAAAAGCGGCGCCTGTGGTGGCTGCGACCCCACAACAGCAGCAGATGAAATATTATGTCGCTGCACGCCGTGATTTAAACAGCGGCCGCAATGAGTTAAATGCCTGTAACAGCGCACAGCGGGCCTATAATTATGGCCGGTTGCAGGGCACCAATGCGCGGAATGTCTATGCTGAATCGGGGATTTTGCTGGCGCGTTGCTTAAGCGCTGTGCCGAGTTTTAGTAACCGTTTTTCCCAGCCCAAAGCCCGAGCCAAACGGATTTTGCAGGAGCTGGCCAACCAGCATAATCATGCCGGTGCCAAGCGTATGCTCAGGCAAATGAAATAGTCAGTATAAGTCACAAGGAGAAGCACATCACTTCTCCTTTTTTTATGCGCGTTACACAGTCATAACAGGTGAGATTGCTGCTTGCATGCTACAAATAGGCTATTTCTGGTATGAGCCGATATTAGTGAGGTATAGCATGATGCAGTTGAGTCTAAAGCAGCTACGAGGATGGGGCCTGGCGATTGCGCTCTTGGGTTGCTCACAAGTGAGTACGGCTGGTCCGGCCGTTGATCAGCTGAGTGACTGTCTGGTGAAGTCGACCACGGCAACCGATAAAACTGCGGTCTTGCAGTGGACCTTTGTGGCGCTATCTGCACATCCGGATTTAAAACATTTGAGTCAGGTGACGCCAGAACAAAAACAGGTTTTAGATCAAAAGCTGGCAACCGTTTTGCAGCGGATACTGGTAGAGCAATGTTCTGCGCAGGCCAAAGCAGTGATTCAGACTGAAGGCATCCAAGCGGTCGGCAGTAGTTTTCAGGAGCTGGGACAAATTACCGGTGAAGAACTTTTAAAGACGCCTGAAATTAAAAGTCAGCTGAGTGGTGTACTGCGTTATCTGGATTTAAACAAGTTGATGATGACCTTTTTGACGCCAGATGTGTGGAATAAGTTGGGGGTGATCCGGGGGGAATAAGTGGTTTTGGGGTTTATTTGAAGATAGCGATGATGATTTTAATCAGCCAGTAAATGGGGTAGAAGATCACTTCAATTCCATAGGAAAAATCTAATCCGCGTTGTTTTCTACGTGGTTCAGGCTGCATTTCAGAGAGCCATTTACGGCATTTAGGAATCATCAGCAAAATGATGATAACCAGTGCGAATATGCCAATGGTAATTTGGATAGCGAAGAGTAAAAGTTCAGGTGTCATTTTTGTTTTTCTTTGATGTTTTAGATTTTATAACATGAATATTAATCCTCTCCCTAGCCCTTATCCTTTCTTGCACTTCGTTTTAAAAGCAGTGCTTTAAAATTTGCTCAGGAGCGAGAAGCTTTTAATAATCCTCTCCCTAACCCTCTCCTTTCTTGCGCTTCATTTTAAAGCAGTGCTTTAAAATTTGCTCAGGAGAGGGAACTACGCGGTTCTAATGGATTACGTGACAAAGTCTCCCTTTTTAAAAGGTGAGAAGCGAAGCTTCGCAAGGAGGGCTATTAAATAAGATCGGGATAAAACTGCTCAAATTCTTTATTCATCGCCTCACCACGTAATAAATAGCCTTTAGGCTGAATATAGCTATAAATTTCCCGAGTAGGTTGTTCATGCCAACCGATGTTGAAAGCACATAGTTTTGGGAAAAATTGCAGATGGTTATAGTTCAGATGGTTATGAATCCAATAAGCAAGTTGTTTCCAATTGCTTTGGTCTTTCTCATAAAGTTCTAAAAATGATGGAATGACAATACACGCTGTTGCTCCATAACCTTTTGCATCGGGATAGTCCCAAATATGACTGGAAAAGTTTTTCTCGTTCGTTGCGCAGTTATGTCCTTTTTCATTGCCGAGTTGGTTCACGCTTGGAGAGCGATAAGCTGAACGAATCGCAATACGTCCAAACTTGTCTTGGAGTGGCTCTAACAATTGTTGGCAAAGTTCTTTGCCTGTGCGAATGGCAATGTCAGGATGATCGGGGAAGTTGGGTACACCGTACCAGTTGGCGATTTCGCTATAGAGGAAGTCACGCATAAATAAAGACTTTGAAAGCTGAATACGTCCTAAGTCTTCGAGTTTGGCGATAGAGGATACTTTTTTGATGGTCATTATGCATTAGTCTTAGAAGATTGATCATTATCATTTACAGTATTGAGAAGTGATCTTTCGGATTTTAATAAGCTTGTTGTCATTTTTAGTACTTCAGTTGATGACTTAATTTGGTCTTGTACTAAACTCTCTGTAGTAGAGTAATGTTTTTCATCTAGGGGCTGTCCAAAATATTTTAAAGCTAATTCTTTCCTTACATCATTTTGAGTTTCATTACTCATTGTAGATAAAAAGGACGGAATCGCTTGTAACTCTAGATGACGCTGTTCAGCACTATCAGCTAATTTTCTGTATTGGGTAGCCTGTTTAAAAAAATAGGTAATAAGAAATATCGCGACTAAGATAAAGGTAATTTTAAAAGTGATTAGAGAATAAAGTAAATGTGGATAGCGATGGTATATCCATAGACAAACAAATGTAGAAACAAAACTTAAAGCTATTATGCCATAGCCTAAATTTTCGAGATTTTTATATCTAGTTTTATAGGTAGTGTGTGCTTCATAATAAACCTGTTCTGTTGCAACCCCTTGTAATTTGTTTGTTACCTGATCAAATTTTTCTAACTTTTGGTTTGCTACTTCAATTTGTTGATCAATTGCTACTTTGATAACGTCATTTATATATCGATAGCTATGTTGAAAATTATCAATTAAATCTAATGCTGAATTTATATAATTAATTTGCTTTTGCAGATCTAAACGAGAGTAATTATTTGAAGTATCAAGCATAATTATATTAAATTTTTCTTTTACATTGCCTATTGTATTTGATAACAATTCCTTCAGATTATCAAAGGTATCTAGTTCATCTTGATAGCTTTTAATTTTATTTTGTAGGTTTTCTAGTTGATTTATTAGTTGCTGTAATTGTGATTCAAGAAGTGGATTTTTAATAATATTAGGGTCTTGAAGCTTTTGATTAAACTCTTTCGCATCATTTAAATCTTGTTGAAGTTCACTAAGTATTTTAATCATAAAAAAACCCCGCATTAAGCGAGGTTCTTATAACACGAAATCAACCAATTAGCGAATAAATCAACCAATCAATTTCTTCATTAATTCATTCACTTGAGCAGGGTTGGCTTTGCCTTTAGACGCTTTCATGACTTGACCAACAAGACCGTTGAAAGCTTTGTCTTTACCAGACTTATATTCTTCAACCATTTTTTCATTGGCAGCAAGAACTTCTTTAATAATCGCTTCAATTGCGCCTGTATCAGTTTCCTGTTTCAAGCCTTTTTCCGCAATAATCTCGTCCGCAGTTTTGCCTTCGTCCCACATAAAGCCGAACACCTGTTTAGCAATCTTACCGCTAATGGTGTTATCGACAATACGCGCGATCATACCGCCAAGTTTTTCCGCAGATACAGGAGAATCAGCCAAATCTAAGCCTGCTTTATTTAAAGCACCTGAGAATTCACCCATTACCCAGTTTGCCGCAATCTTACCTTGTGCAGCACCGCCAGCCGCAGCAACTACAGCTTCGTAAAATTCTGACATTTCACGAGTTAATGTAAGCACGTGAGCATCATACTCAGTCACACCAAAGTCCGCCACGAAACGTGCACGACGTGCAGCAGGAAGTTCAGGCATAGTCGCCTTAATGGCTTCAATTTGCGCGTCAGGAATAATCACAGGCAACAAGTCTGGATCAGGGAAGTAGCGGTAGTCATTGGCTTCTTCCTTCGAACGCATTGAACGCGTTTCCATCTTCACAGGGTCAAACAAACGCGTTTCTTGGTCAATCGTACCATCCCATTCCAAAATTTCCATTTGACGTTCAATTTCAACATTAATCGCCTGTTCAATGAAACGGAATGAGTTGAGGTTTTTCAATTCACAACGTGTACCGAATGGTTGACCCGGACGACGTAAAGATACGTTACAATCCGCACGGAATGAACCTTCCGCCATGTTACCGTCAGAAATCCCTAACCAGCGCACCAACGTGTGAATCGCTTTAATATAGGCAACCGCTTCTTCAACAGAACGCATATCGGGTTCAGATACGATTTCTAAAAGTGGTGTGCCTGCACGGTTTAAGTCGATGCCTGACATGCCTTCGAATTGGTCATGGATCGATTTACCTGCATCTTCCTCTAAATGCGCACGGGTTACGCCAATACGTTTGGTGGTGCCATCTTCAAGCTGGATGTCGATATGACCGAGGCCCACAATCGGGTTGTCCATCTGGCTAATTTGATAGCCTTTAGGCGAATCCGGGTAGAAATAGTTTTTACGTGCAAATACAGAGGCTTGGTCGATGTAGGCATCAATCCCCAAACCAAAGCGAATTGCCAGATCAACCACTTCTTTGTTCAGTACAGGCAGTACACCTGGCATGGCCAAATCTACCAGGCTGGCCTGAGTATTTGGGTCATTACCAAACTCGGTTGATGAACCTGAGAAGATTTTAGAATTGGTCGCAAGCTGGGTATGAATCTCGATCCCAATCACGACTTCCCAGCCATCAATCAGGTTAGATTTTGGTTTCGCGTTATTCTTCGCCATTATGCGTTCTCCTCAGCAATTGCCGCACGTTGTGTATGCCAATTGGTGGCTTGTTGGTACTGGTGCACCACAGACAACAATTGAGATTCTGACCAGTAATTACCAATCAGCTGTAAGCCAACTGGCAGGTTGTTCTGGTCAAAACCAACAGGGGCATTAATGGCAGGCAGACCGGCCAGGTTCACCGCAAGGGTGTAAATATCACCCAGATACATTTCTACCGGAGTCAGGTCAGCACCCACTTTATAGGCGGTAGTCGGTGCAGATGGCGCAGCAATCACATCCACCTGTTCAAAGGCTTTCAGGAAGTCTTGCTGAATTAAACGACGGACTTTCTGCGCTTTTACATAGTAGGCATCGTAATAACCGGCAGACAGGGCATAGGTACCAATCAGGATACGGCGCTGTACCTCGGCACCGAAACCTTCTGAACGAGAACGTTTGTACAGGTCCAGAATATCTTTTGGATCTTCACAGCGATAGCCATAACGTACGCCGTCATAACGTGACAGGTTAGAAGATGCTTCCGCTGGCGCAATCAGGTAATAAGTTGGTACATAGGCTTCAGTCATGTTGAGATCAACCTCAACCAGAATGGCACCCATCTCTTCTAATTTTTTCAGCGATTCTTCAACGCGCGCTTTTACATCTGCGGCCAGACCGGCAACATTAAAGTACTGTTTTGGAATACCAATACGTAAACCTTTTACCGATGTACCGTTTAGGTTCGCCACGTAATCATCGACATCTTTCTCGACCGACGTTGAGTCTTTGGTATCATGACCCGCCATCACGTTCATCAGATACGCACAGTCTTCCGCAGAACGCGCCATAGGACCGCCTTGGTCTAAAGATGATGCGTATGCGATCATACCGAAACGCGATACACGGCCATAGGTTGGTTTCAAACCGGTCAAGCCACAGAAAGAAGCTGGTTGACGAATCGAACCACCGGTATCGGTACCAGTTGCAAATGGCGCCAGATCAGCCGCGACCACCGCAGCCGAACCACCTGAAGAACCACCCGGTACACGATCCAGTGCCCACGGGTTTTTGGTTGCGCCAAAGTATGAGCTTTCCGAGGTCGAACCCATTGCGAATTCGTCCATGTTCACTTTACCTAAAGTGACTAAGCCAGCAGTTTTACCTTTGGCAACCACCGTAGCATCGTAAGGCGAGATAAAGTTATCCAGCATTTTAGAACCAGCGGTGGTTTTAATGCCTTGGGTACAGAAAATATCTTTATGCGCAATAGGCACACCGGTCAGCACACCAGCGCCGCCAGCTTGACGCAACGCATCGGCAGCATCGGCTTGGGCCAGCGCCTGTTCCGCAGTTACGGTGACATAGGCATTGACCTGGGCATCAATTTTTTCGATGCGTTTTAAATAATGTTCGGTCAATTCGCGAGCAGAGAATTTTGCATTGGCTAAACCCTCAGTCAGTTCACGAATGGATAAGCGATGTAAATCTGTCATGAGAAATATTCTTTACCTGAATTCAACAAAAAGATGAGCGCTGAAAAAATTATTCAATTACGCGTGGTACCAGATACAAACCGTCCTGCACGGCAGGTGCAACGGCCTGATATTCCTCACGATGGTTATCTTCAGACACCACATCTTCACGTAGCGGTTGAGGGTGGTCAAATGGGCTTTTGAGTGGCTCAACGCCATCGGTATCGATGCCTTTTAAGGTTTCCATCATGCCTAAAATTTTATTTAGACTTTGAGCATATTCAGCAGATTGCGTATCATTGAGCGACAACCGAGCAAGATTGGCGATTGCTGAAACTGTTTGTGCATTTAAATCTGCAGAATGCTGTGCATCCGATGTAGACATAACATCACCTAATCAGTATTAAAAATTTTCAAAATATCGTGCGTTATAATAAGCGATTGACTTGTCCAAAGCATCACATTTAGTTAAAGTTGCCAACTTGCGTCCACATAAAGTTTAATCGAGAACGACTCCGTGATTCTAAAACGACTAATAGGCTTGTTTTCACCAGATCTAGCCATTGATTTAGGTACAGCAAATACACTTATTTATGCGCCAGGACGAGGCATTATATTAAATGAACCGACGGTTGTGGCAATTCGTCACAGCGGTTCACAGAAAATCGTTGCCGCAGTCGGTCTGGATGCTAAACAGATGCTGGGTCGTACACCTGCCAATATTTCTGCCATTCGTCCCATGAAAGACGGCGTCATTGCCGACTTTGAAGTGACTGAAACCATGCTGAACCAGTTCATCAGTAAAGTGCATGAAAAGCGCCTGTTTCCGCCTGCACCGCGCGTGGTGGTCTGTGTGCCATGCAAATCGACGCTGGTTGAGCGTCGCGCCATTCGTGAGGCAGTGTTTAATGCCGGTGCGCGTGATGTCCGTTTAATTGAAGAGCCGATGGCTGCAGCAATTGGTGCCGGTATGCCGGTTGAGCAGGCGTGTGGTTCGATGGTGGTCGATGTGGGCGGTGGTACAACTGAAATTGCGATTATTTCGCTACAAGGTTGTGTCTATGCAGATTCACTGCGTATTGGGGGCGATGTGTTTGATGAGCAGATCATCAACTATGTCCGTAAAGCGCATGGCTGTGTGATTGGTGAAACCACAGCAGAAACCATCAAGAAAGAAGTGGGCATGGCAGTTCCGGAAGAAGGTGCGAAGCCTCTGGAAATTGAAGTACGTGGCCGTAACCTGGCCGAAGGGGTGCCACGTGCCATTACCGTGACTTCTGATGAAATTACTCAGGCGATTTCTGACCCGTTACAAAATATTGTGTCCGCAGTAAAATCGGCGCTGGAACAAACACCACCAGAATTATCTTCAGATATCGCCGAGCGCGGTATTGTCCTGACCGGCGGTGGTGCCTTGCTGCGTAATCTGGACAAGCTGCTGGCCAAAGAAACCGGCTTGCCAGTGGTTGTGGCTGAAGAACCTTTAACCTGTGTCACCCGTGGTGGTGGCAAGGTACTGGAATTCTTTGATAATCCAAACCATGACATGTTATTTGTAGGCTAATCAAAAGGACCCGGCGGTGCAATCACATCTGTTTTCCAGACAACCGCCATCTTTTCGCTCCTTTATTATTGCGGTCATTACATGCTTGGTGGTGCTGTTTTTTAACTGGCGCATGCCGCATGTAATTCAACCGGCAAGGGATCTCTTGTACGCGGCATATAATCCGATTTATGCGCTGGCAAGTTATCCGGTGTTGTCGCGAGAATGGCTAAGTCAACAAAGTAAATCTGAAGCCCAGCTGCGTCGTGAAAATACCGCGATGCAGGCCGAGCTGCTTCAGGCACAGGTACGCCTGCAAAAACTCTCCGAACTGTCTGCCGAAAATACCCGTTTACGTGGCCTGCTCGATACGCCGCTGATCATTGACGGACGCATGGAAATTGCCGAAGTGATTGGTACCGATGCCGATCCGCTACGGCATATTATTGTGATTAACCGTGGTGCCAACCGTCAGCTCAAAGTCGGGCAAACCGTGCTGGATGATCGTGGCATTATGGGCCAGATTGTTGATGTCTATCCGCATAGTAGCCGGGTAATGCTGCTGTCCGATAAAGAACATTCGCTCTCGGTACGTCTGGAACATACCGGTATGCGCGCGATTGTTTCGGGTACGGGTGATCTAGGCCGTTTAAAAATGGAATATGTGCCGACCAGTGCCAATATCAAAGTCGGTGAAAAAGTCTATAGCTCCGGACTTGGTGAACATTTCCCGGCAGGCTATCTGGTCGGAACCATTTCCAAGGTCAGCCGGCATAACTCAGGCGAGTTTGCGCAAATTGATGTGATTCCTGCTGCACAGCTGGCCGGTGGACATCATGTGGTGGTGTTATTCTCTGAATCCTTATCACGGGAGCAGCCACATGCCAATCGCTAAAATGGGCCAGCGCAAACCCAAAGATCCTTTATTCCCGATTATTTTCTCGGTCATTATTGCCTCGGTGCTGCTGGTTTATCCCTTGTCTTATGCCTTATCGGGCTGGCGTCCGGTATTTATGATGATGGTAATGCTGTTCTGGGTCATGAGCCAGCCGACCTGGTGCGGCGTCTGGTTTGCCTTTGGCACCGGCCTGTTTACAGATTTGCTGCTGGATGCACCGCTGGGCATGAATGCCTTAAGTTTTGTATTAATTACTTTTGTGGCGCGATTCTTGACCCGTGAACGCCGGGTGATGACTTTTGCCAATTTATGGGTGATTGCCAGTATTGCCATTGTGGTCCATCTGGCGCTGATCTGGCTGTTACAGGTTATGGCTGGTATTGAATTTCCATTTGCCCGTCACTGGCAACCGGTGCTGTCCAGCATTCTGGTCTGGCCGGTGCTGTATTATCTGCTACGAAAATGGCGCAGCGTATAATTCTGGCCTCCAGCTCACCTCGACGCCGTGAGCTGCTTGAACAGTTGGGGCTGCAATTTGAGATTTACAGCCCGGACATCGACGAGTCTATTTTGCCAGATGAGCCAGTTGAGCAGTATGTTGAGCGGCTGGCCTGTGCCAAAGCTGATGCTGTGTTGGCACGTTTTCCAGAGGCGATTGTGATTGCCGCTGATACCAGTTTGGGCGTTGATGGGCAGATTTTAGGAAAACCAGAATCCAAGGCGCATGCCTTTGCCATGTGGCAGCAGATTTCTGGTCGAAAACATGATGTATTTTCAGGTGTTTGCGTACGCACAAAAGCAGAAAAATACAGTATAGTGGTACGTACCCAGGTTGAATTTCAAGCGCTGAGCCAAGCTGACATGGAGCGTTATTGGGCCAGTGGAGAGCCGGTGGGCAAGGCGGGAGCCTATGCCATACAGGGCATTGCAGCACGTTATATTCCGCGTATTGAAGGCAGTTATAGCAATGTGGTGGGATTGCCGCTGCATGAAACCGTACAGTTATTACAGACAGTTAAGGCACTAAATTAACTGCTGCTACAAGAATTTTTATAAGGCTTTGAGTTGTATTATGTCTGACGAGTTGTTGATTAACGTCACGCCTATGGAATGTCGTGTCGCGTTAATTCAAAACGGCACGGTCAATGAATTATTTGTTGAACGTACCGCCAAACGTGGTTTAGTAGGAAATATTTATAAAGGCAAAGTGGTACGGGTGCTGCCAGGCATGCAGGCCGCCTTTGTCGATATTGGGTTGTCACGTACCGCTTTTTTACACATCAATGACATGGTCTGGCCACGCAGCCAGCCGACCCCGAATGTTTTCGAGCTGTTACAGCCGGGGCAAATCCTTACCGTGCAGGTCATGAAAGACATGCTCGGTACCAAAGGTGCGCGTCTGTCGACCGATCTGTCAATTCCTTCGCGTTATCTGGTATTGATGCCGTTTGGCAGCCATATTGGGGTATCACAGCGGATTGAATCGGATGAAGAGCGTGACCGTTTACGCTCGATGATTGAACGCATTCAGAAACAGCATAAACTGCCGGGCTCGGTGATTGTTCGTACCGCCGCAGAAGGGGTGGAAGAGGCCGCCATTGCCCAGGATATGGCCTATTTGGCCAAGCTGTGGGAGCATATTCAGCGTAAACAGAAAATTATTGCGGTGCCGTCTTTAATTTTTGAAGAGCTACCTTTACCGCAGCGTGTGATTCGCGATCTGGCCAATGAAGAAACCGCCAAAATCTATGTCGATTCACGTGAAATTTATGCCAAGCTAAAAGACTTTGTCGATGAGTTTGTGCCGAATATGCAAAATCGCTTGTTGCATTATCCGGGTGAGCGGCCGCTGTTCGATTTATACAATGTCGAAGAAGATATCCAGAAGGCGCTCCAAACCCGCGTGGCGCTGAAATCGGGTGGCTATCTGATGATTGATCAGACCGAAGCCATGACCACCATTGATATCAATACCGGTTCTTATGTCGGCGGGCGTAGTCTGGAAGACACGGTCTTTAAAACCAATATGGAAGCCACACAGGTGATTGCACGTCAGTTGCGACTGCGTAACTTGGGCGGGATTATCATCATTGATTTTATTGACATGCAGGAAGCGCAGCATCGTGAAGAAGTGATGTGCCAGTTCGAGAAAATGCTGGAACGCGATCATGCCAAAACCAAAATTACCCAGGTGTCTGAACTGGGTCTGGTGGAAATGACCCGTAAGCGTACCCGTGAATCTCTGGAACATTTGCTGTGTGAGTCTTGTCCAACCTGTCAGGGCCGCGGTTATGTGAAAACAGCCGAGTCAGTGTGTTACGAGATTTTTCGAGAAATTATGCGCTATGCACGTGCCTTCGAATCTCAGCGTGGCTTTACTGTCGTTGCCCATCCATCAGTGATTGACCGGCTGTTAACCGCAGAAGCACCAGCTGTCGCGGATCTGGAGCATTTCGTGAATCGTGTCATAAAATTCCAGGTTGAAAATTTATACACGCAAGAGCAATACGATATCATTTTAAGCTGAAATTGTAACAGGATATCGTTAAACAGTTGTTACATCTGAAATTTTACTTTTTTAGGTAGATTCACAATACTAAGCATACACCAGAGCCAAAGCCGTAATCTCCCTTACGGTTTCAGCAAAATGAGGTCTATCATGGGTATGAGCGAAGTCGTGATTAATAAAAGTCTTAAAGTTTTAGAACCAAAAACTGTACACAGTGCGGCGTATATCGTAGATGAGCAAGGTAAAGAAGTACAAATTACTACCGCCATGATTCGCACCGTCTGTCAGCAATTATTAAAACAATGTCGAACCATTAAAAGTTAAGGGGCCTTTTTGAAAGCCCCTTAATTTTTTCTCTTATCATCACAATTTTAAAAAAGAGATTCATACTTTTCGTCTGAATCTCGATGTTCTTCCGGCCTGGGCCGAGTCTTTTAACTGACTTTTTGTTCCACCTCGTCCAAGGTCACATCTACCGTTTCAATAATCCGTTCGAAACGCTGAATTTCATCTTCCAGATGCTGTAACAGGTTCTGCATTTTTGGCAGGGCATTGCGGCAGGCTGTTAAACCGACTTCCAGCTTGTCCTGATAACTGGTCATGGTGATGTTCAGCGCCTGACCATCCAGCACAATTGAAGCCGGATACAGCGCTTCGAGTTTGGCACCATTCCAGTACAGCGCTTCACGCGGTCCCGGCACATTGGAAATGACTAGGTTAAAGGCCTGACGTTTTGGCATTAAACCAGACACAATGTTTAGGCCGGCGGCGCTATAAACAAAGGCGCTATAGTTCAGAATCTGGTTGGCATTCATGCGTTTAAAGCGTTCTTTGGCATTCAGCACGCTGCGGCGAATAATGCTGAGACGTTCCAGCGGATTGTCCTTGTGCGTCGCCAGGTTGGCCAGAATCATGGTAATCCGGTTGGATACATCGGAATCATCGCTACGGACTGAGGCGGGCACCATGGCAATTAGTGGTTTTCTTGGCAGGGCATTCTGGCTGAGTAAATATTCACGTAAGGCACCTGAACAGATGGCCAGCACAATGTCATTAATCGTCACGCCTAGGGCCTTGGCAATTTTATGCAGACGGGCAAACTCATAGGACTGTGCAGCAAAGCGGCGTGAAGAACTGACGCGCTGATTCAGAATTGAACTTGGCGCCTGGAAGCTGGAGACATAATCCGGATTACGGCCCATATCTTTCATTACGGTTTGTGATAACTCGTACATGACTCGCGGTGTGGCTTCCAGCTGGCTTTTCAGGCCTGCTGCAATATTTTTAAAGCGGCTGGCTTTTGGCTCTTTCAGGCGTTTGGCGCGGCGGCCTTCTACACACCAAGGCGGTACAATACTTTTGGCATCCGGATCGTGTGAGAGCGATTTTTCCAGTAAGCGCATGCCGGCAATGCCATCAACCATGGCATGATGGATTTTGAAGTACATAGCAAAGCGGTTGCCTTCAATGCCTTCAATAATATGACAGGTCCACAGCGGTTTGGCGCGGTCAATCAGCGCGCTGTGTTCTTGAGAAATATAGGTCAGTAATTCACGAATTCGTCCCGGATGAGGCAGGGCGATATGACGGAAATGGTGGTCCAGATCAAATTCAGGATCTTCATCCCAGAATAGTCCATTTAATTTATTGTTAAATGGTGGAATCGGCATCGATTGAGAATTACGGATGTCTTCGACCAGATCTTGAATAAAGGTTTCAGGTGCGTTCTCTGGAATCTGAAATAGGAATAACCCCCCAACATGCATTGGTTGCTGGCGTTTTTCTAAAGACAGAAAGATAAAATCAATCGGATGTAATGGACGCATAGCGTTAATTGCCTCACTGCAATATGACCGACCCTCATTGGAACGGCTTTTTAGAATTATAGGTGAACTGACTTAGTATATAGTGTTTATCATATAAACGCGGAACTTTGTTTATTCTGTTGCGTAAAAAAATAAACCACTGCTGGGCAGTGGTCTAGCGCATTTATTTTTTCAGATTTCCGGCGTGAAGTCCACATTCTTTATGGGTTGCATCTTCCCACCACCAGCGGCCTTCGCGTTCATGCTGGTTTGGTAGCACCGCACGGGTACACGGTTCACAGCCAATCGAAATAAAACCTTTTTCATGTAATGGATTATATGGAATTTCCATTAAACGGATGTAATTCCAGACATCGCTACTGGACCAGTTGGCCAAAGGATTATACTTGATGAGCTGTTTGCCAGGACCAGAAAAACCCGGGTCAGCCTGAACCACCGGAATTTCATTACGCGTGCCTGGACTCTGGTCTTTACGCTGACCGGTAATCCAGCCATCTAGCGTGGCCAGCTTTTTACGCAGCGGCTGAACCTTACGGATGCCGCAGCATTCCTGATGACCGTCGGCGTAGAAACTGAACAGGCCTTTTTCATTAACCAGTTGCTGAATCGCTTCAGTTTCCGGGAAACAGATTTCAATTGGAATATTATAGTGCTTGCGAACGGTTTCAATAAATTGATAGGTTTCGCCATGCAAACGGCCGGTATCCAGGCTAAAGACACGAAAAGGCAGACCCAGATTGGCCGCCATATCAATCAGCACCACATCTTCAGCGCCTGAAAAGGAAATCGCAATTTCACCTGGCTGGCTGAGTGCCAGTTTTAGAATTTCACTTGGAAATTTATCTGCATATTCGGCGGCAAGCGCGTCAACGAGATCAATAGTGGGAATGGTAGTCATAATATTCCTGGCTATAGGCTTGGAGATGACAAAACCTATATTAATTTATTTCGGCTGTATTTTAATAGAAATGCCAAAACCGACTTATCACTAAAAAATCAATGCTTATGAAAAAAATAGATTTAAAAAAGAACAAGTCAAAAGCACGATCTTGGTCTATGATAGAGCAAATTTTTTTCAATGACAGATATGGGGAGCATTCATGGAAGTTGTATGTCTTGATCTTGAAGGTGTGTTGGTTCCAGAAATTTGGATTAACTTTGCAAAAAAAACTGGGATTAAAGAGCTAGAAGCGACAACCCGTGATATTCCTGACTATGATGTATTAATGACACAGCGTTTGAATATCTTAAAACAGCATGGTTTGGGTTTAAATGATATTCAGGAAGTGATTGCCGATATGGGCCCATTTCCGGGTGCCAAAGAATTTGTGGAATGGCTACGTACCCATTTCCAGCTAATTATTCTATCTGATACATTCTATGAATTTGCTCATCCGTTAATGAAGCAACTGGGCTGGCCAACTATTTTCTGCCATAAACTGGAAACTGATGAAAATGGCATGATCACCGCGTACAAGCTGCGTCAACCTGACCAGAAGCGTCAGGCGGTAAAAGCATTACATGGTTTGAATTTCCGTGTGATTGCCGCAGGCGATTCTTATAATGACACCACTATGCTTGGCGAAGCCGATGCCGGTTTCCTGTTTGATGCACCTGAAAATGTGATTGCAGAATTTCCACAGTTCCCGGCCATTCATGGCTATGAAGCGCTAAAAGAAGCGATCCGTAAAGCTTCTGTGCGTGATATTCCAGCTTAATGGATACCCGCTGAACTAAGGAAAGCCGCAAATTATGCGGCTTTTTTATTGAGATTTTCATTCATTAAAACAATAAAAAAGGGCGCCCGAAGGCGCCCCCAAACAAGCTTTGCATCAAGAGAGTGTTTTAGAAGCGGTAGCCGATTTTTAGACCATAACCCAAAGCATAGTTGTCTTCAAATTCACCAACGTCTGTTGTACCCGTACGTGCAGTGGCATCACCCAACCAGAAGTATTTTACGCCAGCTTGAATAAAATAATTTTCCGCAGGGCTATATTGACCGCCTAAACCTACGCTCCAGAAGCCTTCAACAGGGCCTAAAGTAGTTACAGGGTTACCTGCACCAGAATCCCAACCTACAGATGCAGAACCAGACCATTTGCTAGTAAATTTATGACCTACACCAACGGTTGCAGAAATTTGATCATCTGAATAGTCAATTAAATTTTGAGCTTTACCTTTAGCGAGTTTACTAGCACTTGCTAAAGCTGCTGGGCTTACGGCAAACTGATCCCAATGTACCCAACGTAGATTAGCAAAAGCTAAAGTATCTTTTGCAATACCTGTTTGGAAATCAAGGTTCACAGATTGTGGTGTAACCACTTCTGTTTGGCTTGTCATAGAACGTAGATCAATACCGTATGATGGAATATAAACATTTGAAGTTTCTGTAGTATCTAATTCATGTTTAATTTCAGAGCGATACGTGATCGCTGCTTTTAGAGCAATTTCAGGGATTTGGTAAGCTGCACCAGCTAACCAACCAAATGCATCGTCTTCTTTCAGGTCAATGTTGTAGCCAGAAAGTAATAAGTAGGCTGTACCGCGTAAAGATACATTACCTTTAACTGTTTGATAAACAGGACCTGCGTAGAAATTCCAGTTTTCTGTAGGTTGGTAACCAATTAAAGCTGAAAGATTGTGTGTTTCTACTTCTACTTGGGTTGCTTCACCATTCGCGCCAAAAACTAGATTATTTGAAGGGTAGAGAGATTCGGCGCCAAATGGTTGGTCATATAAAAGACCTATAGAAATGTGCTCAGTTGCTTGTACTTTAATCGCAGCAGAAGGGAAATAATAATCTTCTGCCATATCGTTAACTTTCAATTGATTAGATTGAACTTTGGGATCTAAAACTGAAATACCTGCTTCTGCATAATTACCCGGTTGTAAAAATGCAGCAATAGATTGACCAGAACGGTCTAAACCAGCAGCAAGCGCAGGCGTAAGTGGGAGTGTACTAAGTAATATAGCCGAATAAATTTTATTGAGCTTCATGGTCGTTCCCTGATGCTTTATGTAACAAAAAGTGCAGGAAAAGTAACATATTTAAAAAAAGAGTAAATGCTCAACTTCGCAGAATAAATGAACTGAATAAGTTATAAATAGCAGTTGATTAGAGTAAAAGTACTATTTTTAGATCTTAAGTAATTGAATTTTATTAAATAATTTTTTTAGGGTAATGTTTGGGTAAATACGAGTTTAATTGCTTTAAATTTAAACATTTAGTTAACACTTGTATAAAAAAGAGGAGTTTTAAGTGCAAAAAGAGCCACCCCGAAGGGTGGCTCTTTTGAAAAATATTGGAATTAGAAGCGGTAACCCATTTTTAGACCGTAGCCGATTGCATGGTTATCTGTGAACTCACCAACATTCGGGTTAGCAACTGTTAAAGCCTTTGCATCACCCAACCAGAAGTATTTAACACCACCCGCAATGAAGTAGTTTGGTGCAGGTGAGTATTGTACACCTAGACCTACATTCCAGTAGCCTTCAGTTGGACCAAGAGTAGTTACAGGATTGTCGACACCAGAGTCCCAACCTACAGAGACATTGCCTGCCCACTTGTCGGTAAGTTTACGGCCTACACCAACCGTAGCTGACCATTGCTCTTCGTTATATTCAACAAGGTTGCCACCTTTTAAGCTTGCTAGCGTAGGTTTTAATGGAGCAGGTACGAGTGGTGAAGCAGATGCTTCTGCTAAACCATCTAAAGTTTCGCCAAAAGCAGGTGGGCGAATACTGAAGTCAGACCAATCTACCCAACGTACGTTAGCAAAAGCAACGGTATCTGCCATAATTCCTGTTTGGAAATCCAAATTAACAGACTGTGGAGTTGTTACCTTGGTATTTCCTGTTGGTGTAAGAGGCATTGCTGGCGCAAGCACCATCGGACCAATACCTAGTTGGGGTATTGCTTCAGTAGTTGCTAACTCATGCTCAACCTCAGAGCGATAAGTTAAAGAAGCTTTAAGTGCAATTTCAGGGATTTGGAAAGCTAGGCCTGCTAACCAACCAATTTCACTGTCTTTTTTCATGGTTGCATCGTAACCATTTAATAGACTATATGCTGCACCGCGTAGTGCTACACTACCTTTAGCTGTTTGATAAACTGGACCTGCATAAATATTCCAATTTTCAGTTGGTTGGAAACCAAATAAGAAGCTTAGATTTTCAGTTGTTACTTCAGCGCGGGTACCATCACTTCCTGTCGGATTAAATGCTGCTGATTGAGCGGTATATTCAGCTTCTGCCCCGAATGGTTGATCGTAAATTACACCAAAAGAAAACTGATCTGTGACTTGTAGTTTTAAGGCAGCTGATGGGAAGTAATAATCACTCGCCATATCACCTGTTGCGTGTGATGGAATTTGCTGCCCCGTAAGAGTGGTCATTGCTGTAGTTTTACCAGAAACATCTGGGTCTAATACAGAAATACCTGCTTCAAAGTAGTTACCCGGCTGTAAGAACGCAGCGATGGATTGACCAGAACGATCCATTGCTGCAGCAAAAGCACCTGTCATTGGTACAGTTGCTAAAATCATTGCTGTGCTAAGTGCTTTTAATTTCATTATACATTTCCCTTGGGCTATAAAGTCTTTTATGACAGTTTTTGTTGATGCTTTAAGCTTTCATTTTGGATGATTTCGATTTGTGCAAACCGAGACCATTTGTTACTCCATGTGACAAAAATATCACAATTAAAATAAGAGTAAATGCTCTAGAAAAAACTAATCAGTATAAAAAATACGCTGAATAGAGTATTTGTTCTAATTGGTGTGGGTTTTTTGCTTGTTAGTGATTGAAAATTAAAGAATAAAATTTAAAATCAATCTCTTGTTTGAATGTTTTTAATTGATTGAAATTTGATCAATTTTAATGGCTGAAAATTTGATGCTTATTTCTTTGAAACTATAATTTTTGAGATTTAATTCAAAATTTTAGAAACCGGCATGCTCTCAAAAATCAGGTGATTAGTGGGTTAAAAACAGAAGCAGCTATATCGCTGCTCCTGATCTGTGGAATTTAAGCTGCATCTAGCCCCGTTGTGATCAGCTTTGCCCCTGTAGCAGCCTGAATTTGTGCAAGGGTCACATCTTTGGCCAGTTCTACGAGCTTTAAGCCCTGTTCAGTCACATCAATCACGCCGAGATCACTAATAATCCGGTTGACGACACCTTGACCGGTCAGAGGCAGGCTACATTCGGAAAGCAGTTTTGGACTGCCATCTTTGGCACAGTGTTCCATGAGCACCACGACTTTCTGTACCCCAACCACCAGATCCATGGCGCCGCCCATGCCTTTGACTTTTTTACCTGGAATCATCCAGTTAGCCAAATCGCCATGTTCCGACACTTCCATGGCACCTAAAATGGCAATGTTGACATGTCCGCCACGAATCATGGCGAAGGACTCTGCGCTCGAGAAAAATGATGCACCCGCTTGTGCGGTTACAGTCTGTTTCCCGGCATTAATTAGATCGGGATCAACCGTGTCCTGAGTCGGAAACTCACCAATGCCCAGCAGGCCATTTTCAGACTGTAGCCAGACGTTGATATGTTCTGGAATATAGTTAGCAACCAGGGTGGGCAGGCCAATCCCTAAATTAACATAAAAGCCATCTTGCAGCTCAAGCGCAGCACGCTGGGCCATTTCATTTCGCGTCCATGTCATGGTTTAAGCCTCCGCCTTTAAGGTCATCTGTTCAATCCGTTTTTCGGGTGTGCTGTTCAGTACCACACGGTTGATATAAATTCCAGGCAGATGAATCTCGTCCGGGTCCAGCTCGCCGATTTCCACAATCTGCTCGACTTCCGCAATGGTAAATTTGCCGGCCATGGCACATTCAGGATTAAAGTTACGGGCAGTTTTGCGGAATATTAGATTTCCAGCTTTATCTGCCTTATAGGCTTTAATCAGGGCAACATCAGCTGTTAAGGCGTGTTCCAGAATATAGGATTTTCCTTCAAATTCACGAACTTCTTTGCCTTCGGCAATCAGCGTGCCGACCCCGGTTTGCGTGTAAAAGGCTGGAATCCCCGCGCCGCCAGCACGTAATTTTTCTGCCAGTGTGCCTTGAGGGGTTAGTTCCACTTCCAGTTCACCACTTAAATACTGGCGTTCAAATTCCTTATTTTCACCAACATAGGAGGAGACCATCTTTTTAATCTGTTTGGTCTGTAGCAGTTTGCCCAAACCAAAATCATCGACCCCAGCATTGTTGGAAATACAAGTCAGTCCAGTCACTCCGGTATTTTTTAGCGCTTCAATTAAGGCTTCAGGAATGCCACAGAGACCAAAACCACCCACCGCGAGCGTTTGCTGATCGGCCACCACATCGGCCAACGCCAGCTCAGCAGTTGCTACTACTTTATTCATCTGTTTTAACCTGCTTGTTTAGCTGTCGACTTTGGCACTGCCAGCGTTGTTGTCTAACTCGGAGGCATGCAGGAAATGGGTGTGATGCGGCGCGCGTTTGGTTTTGCTCCATTGCTCCAGCATTTCATGCTTCATGTCTTCAGTAATCAGGGCGATTTTTTCTGGCGCAGCTTCATCATCATAGGCCAGTTCCAGACGATGGCCATTCGGATCAAAAAAGTAAATTGAATGGAAAATGCCATGATTGGTCACGCCTAAAACCTCGACACCATTGGCTTCCAGATGCGCTTTGGCTTCGAGCAGTGCAGCGCGGTCTTTGACTTTCAGGGCGATATGCTGCACCCATTTCGGCGTGTTTTCATCACGGCCCATTTCTGGCTGGGTCGGCAGTTCAAAAAAGGCCAGTACATTGCCATTGCCGGCATCCAGGAATAAATGCATGTATGGGTCAAAGGCTTTGGTCGACGGTACATAGTCTTCGGCAAAAGCCAGAATAAAGTCCATATTCAGGTTTTTTTTGTACCACTCGACGGTTTCTTTGGCATCTTTACAGCGATAGGCAACGTGGTGAATTTTTTCAATTTGAATGGTCATGGTTCAATATCCTTATTGATGAATCTTAAGCGGCATCTGCCTGTGCTTCGGGTGCGGCCTGTTGAAATGAAGGCAGAGTGAAACAATGGCTATAAATCGCGGCAATTTTTGGAAAGTCGGTTAAATTGACATGAAAGCGCTGGGCGTTATAGACCTGTGGAATCAGGCAGCAGTCTGCAAAAGTGGGCTGATCGCCAAAACAGAAACGGCCATTGGAATCGGTCAATTGTGCCTCCAGACTCTGAAAGCCCAAAGTCACCCAATGCTGATACCATGCCGTTTTCTGTTCATCGCTGAGTTGTAGCGTTCCGCTTAAATATTGCAGCACGCGCAGGTTATTAATCGGATGAATATCGCAGGCAATGCTCTGGCAAAAGGCGCGGATTTTGGCGCGTTGCTGTAGATCGGCCGGTAGCAGGGCTGGCTGCGGATATTTTTCTTGCAGATATTCCAGAATGCTCAGCGACTGGCTCAGCTGAAAATCATCCTCCACCCAGGCCGGAATCAGGCCGCTTGGGTTGATTTGACGATAGGCAGGCTGATGCTGTTCGCCGCCATTGTTTAGCAAATGTACCGGAATAATCTCAGCTTTTAAGCCCTTCAGGTTCAGCGCAATCCGCACCCGGTAAGCAGCTGAACTGCGAAAATAACTATACAGTTTCATGGGCAGCATCCTGCGCTTCATCTGTGGCAAAGTTAAATTGCACTGCAGGCAAGACGGTGCCGCTGACTTCACCAAAGCCAATGCGCAGGCCATCTTTTTCACAGTAGCCTTTCATGATTAGCGTGTCGCCATCTTCTAGGAAACCACGCTGTTGACCGTTGGCCAAAGTTAACGGTTTGCTGGTGTTCCAGGTCAGTTCCAGCAAGGAGCCATAAGAATCCGGCGTTGGACCAGAAATGGTGCCGGAACCCATTAAATCGCCAACCTGAACATTACAGCCTGAAACAGTGTGATGGGTCAGTTGCTGTGCCATCGACCAGTACATATATTTAAAGTTGGTCTGGCAGATCACATCGCTCTGTTCCGATTGTGCGGCTTTGAGCTCAACCGACAAATGGATGTCATAGCTGTTATCGACCTGTTCTTCACGTAAATAGGCCAGGGGACGTGGCTCTTGCACCGGGGTACGGGTTTTAAACGGTTCCAGCGCCTCCATGGTCACAATCCATGGTGAAATGGATGAAGCAAAGGTCTTGGCATTAAACGGCCCTAAAGGCACATATTCCCATTGCTGGATATCACGTGCTGACCAGTCATTGAACAGCACCATACCAAAAATATGCTCCCAGGCATTTTCAATCGAGATGGGTTCACCCAGTTTGTTCGGTTTGCCAACAATAAAGCCGGTTTCCAGTTCAAAATCGAGTTTACGGCAGGCCGAGAAAATAGGACGTTCGGCATTCGGTAACTTGATCTGGCCAGATGGACGTACCACCGGTGTACCACTCACCACCACAGAACTGGCGCGGCCGTTATAACCGACCGGTAATTCTGACCAGTTTGGTAGCAGGGCATTCTTCGGATCGCGGAACATGCAGCCGACATTGGTGGCATGTTCTTTAGATGAATAGAAATCGGTATAGCCCGGAATATGTACCGGCAGATGCATATGCACTTCTGCCTGAGCGAAGAAAGCCTGTGCACGTAAACTGTCATTGTCACGTAATGTCGGGTTGTCGGCAGACAGCAGGCTTTGTAATTCCTGACGGATTTTGCGCCAGTTGTGTTGACCCGATTCAATAAATTTATTCAAGGTCGGCTGATTAAAATAACTTTCGCCGGCCTGAATGCTGAGAAAACCGTTCGCTTCCAGCACAGCCAAATCCACCACCCATTCACCTAAGGCCACCCCAATACGGCGATGGCCCGTTGGGCTTTCGCTAAATACGCCATACGGCAGGTTCTGAATCGGGAAATCTGAATGTGCTGCAACGTCTACAAATGCTTGCTGAGTCATATGGGGTTCCTGCATATCTCGATGAAAACGGTCCAGTGTTTTCTATCTGGGGAGTGATCTGGATCACTTGATTTTTGTCATAAATCTCATCATACTCATTTTTATTAATTACACAATGGTTAATTAAATTACGAATATCGTAAAAAAGTAAATAAAAGAATTCTGCAGAGATGCATTTATAAATCAGAACAGCACGCTAAAATGCTCGGTGTTTACAGGAGAGTAAAATTCTTATGTCAGAAAAGAATCAGGTGGGCGTGCAATCTTTAGAGGTGGGTTTAACCGTGCTGGATGCGCTGATGACCTATCGTCATCCGGTCATGCTCAAAGATTTATCTGAAAAACTGGCCATGCATCCGGCCAAGGTGCACCGTTATATGGTCAGTCTGGTACGTATGAATTATGCCAAGCAGCTGGAAGATGGTCGTTATGCACTGGGCGATCAGGCTTATCGTTTTGGTCTGAGCTGTATCCAGCGCAGTGACAGTCTGCAGGCGGCACAGGCACAGATTAATGAACTGCACCGGCATTTGGATTGTGGATTGCAGATTAGCAAATGGACGACGCAAGGCCCACTGATTGTACAGTGGCTAGAGCCGAATCAGCCAGTTTCGGTAATTACCCGTGTCGGTTCGATCATGCCGATGCTGAATTCGGCCACCGGCCGGGCTTATGCTGCGTTTATGCCGGAAGCATTGGTGCGACCTTTGCTGGAAAAAGAATGGCAGCAGCATCAGGCACAGCAGAAAGTGGTCTATCCGCAGAACTGGGATGAATTTTTAACATTAAAACAGCAGATTCTAAGTGAAGGTGTGGCCACGGTCGCAGGCGATTTGCTGGCCGGAATTCATGCGATTTGTGTGCCGGTATTAAATCAGCACCATGAAATTGAATATGCGATTTCGGTGTTGGGCACTGCTTCGGATTTGCCGCTGGATATGCAGCATCCAAAAATCCAGTATTTAAGAGAGATGGCAGCACGTTTAAGCGCACAGTTACAGCCGATTTAAAATGGTGGGGGAATTCGCCAAGGCAGCTACGCGAGTTGCTTCATCTCGGTGAAGTGCTGAAGATAAAAAAGGAAGGAGATGCACCTTCCTTTTTTATAGATACGATGGTGTGCCCTGCGGGACTCGAACCCACGCCGGTCGCTTAGGAGGCAACTGCTCTATCCAGTTAAGCTAAGGGCACAAAACGCCCTTAATTTAGCTGAAAAAAAGCTGAAAAAAAAGTTATTACCGAAGTAATAACTTTTTCTTTTGTCAGTAAAAATAACTTAGCTGTTTTTTTGTTTTAGCAATTTAAACAGACCCCACATCAGCACAATCCAGACCGGAATCATATACACCGATTCGCTAAAGCCTTGGGTCCACATAATGTACAGGATGGTGGCAATAAACAGCAGCACAATCACGTTACCCACAGGTGACCACAGTGCAGGGAAAGAGGTGGTTTGACCTGAGTTTTTCATGGCCTGAATAAACTTCAGGTGAGTCAGGGTAATCATGGCCCAGTTCAGTACCAAGGCACCGACCACAATATAAATCAGGTGGCTTAAAGCATCTTCCGGTACAAAGTAGTTCAACAATACACAGCCAAAAATCAGCAGGGCAGAGAACAGCACCGCAGGAATTGGCACGCCTTGCTTGTTCACTTTCAGGAATACTTTTGGCGCATTGCCTTGTTGGGCCAGACCGAACAGCATCCGGCTATTGGCATACATACCACTGTTATAAACCGACAGCGCCGCCGTTAAAATAATAAAGTTCAGCAGATGTGCCGCCCAGCCAATGCCTAACTGGCTAAAGATCATCACGAATGGGCTTTTATCCAGACCGCCCAGTTCCAGCTGATTCCATGGCACTAACGATAGTAAAATGGTCAATGAACCAACATAGAAAATCAGGATACGGAACACCACCTGATTGATGGCTTTGGGAATAGTCTTTTTCGGATCCTGCGCTTCTGCTGCTGCCATACCAATTAGCTCGATCCCGCCAAAGGCAAACATCAGGAAGGCCAGCATGAAGAATAAGCCTTCAAAGCCGTGCGGGAAGAATCCGCCATGGCTCCAGAGGTTGCTAAATGAAGCAGTCGAGTTGGCATCTGCGGTCAACAGGAGGTACAGACCAAAAATGATCATCGATACTACTGCGGCCACTTTAATAATTGCCAGCCAGAATTCTGATTCCCCATAAAATTTTACATTGCCGAGGTTGATCAGGGTAATGACAATAAAGAAAAACAGGACCGAGGACCAGGCCGGAATATGCGGCCACCAGTAGTTAATATATTTGGCGACAGCGGTGAGTTCGGTCATGGCGACCAGAATATATAAAATCCAGTAATTCCAGCCGGCCAGGAAGCCAGGGAATTTCCCCCAATAGCGATAAGCAAAATGGCTGAAAGAACCTGCAACCGGTTCATGAACAATCATTTCGCCCAGTTGGCGCATAATTAAAAATGCAATCAAACCCCCAATCGCATAGCCTAAAATAATAGAGGGACCTGCGGATTGGATGACTTGAGCGGAACCTAAGAATAAGCCAGTACCAATCGCGCCGCCCATGGCGATGAGTTGGATATGACGGTTCTTTAAGCCACGCTGAAGTTGAGAAGACTCGTTGTTCAAAGTGTTCAGCCCGACAATGTATAATAAGTGGCTCGATTGTAATAGATAGTTGCAAATTAGCCTAGTAGATCACCAGTCGCTTCAGAACAGCTCATAAAATCGAAAAATGGTCATTTTGTTGAAACAATAATTGAATCAAGATATTAATTTTATTGGCTATATTTTTTTAGGCTTGAAAATTTCAAGTCTACAGCCCAAGATTTGGGTAAATTTTATACTTAAGTCCAGTTCGCCTGATTTTTTAAGTAAAAGACGTTATCATTTAAAGCAAGCAAAAACCTTGCTTTGGATTATGTAATACAACGAAAAATCAAAGGATTAGATAAGAATGCGCTGCGCTCCACAAATTAAAATTGCAGCCACCTATATGCGTGGCGGTACTAGTAAAGGTGTCTTTTTCAAATTAGATGACTTACCAGTCGAAGCGCAAGTGCCTGGAAAAATTCGTGATCAGCTACTGCTACGGGTCATTGGTAGCCCGGACCCTTATGGCAAGCAGATTGATGGCATGGGCGGCGCCACTTCCAGTACCAGTAAAACCGTGATTCTGGCCAAAAGCAGCCAGCCGGAGCATGATGTCGATTATCTATTTGGTCAGGTGGCAATTGATCAGCCTTTTGTGGACTGGAGCGGTAACTGTGGCAACCTGACTGCTGCGGTGGGTGCTTTTGCCATCAGTCAGGGGCTAGTGGATGCCGATAAAATTCCGGAAAACGGTCTGTGTACCGTACGCATCTGGCAGAAAAATATTCAGAAAACCATTATCGCGCATGTGCCAATCACCGATGGTCAGGTGCAGGAAACCGGTGATTTTGAGCTGGATGGTGTGACTTTTCCGGCAGCAGAAGTACAAATTGAATTTTTAGATCCGGCCGATGATGGCGAAGAGGGCGGGGCCATGTTTCCGACTGGCAATGTGGTGGACAGCTTTGTGGTACCAGATGTCGGGACTTTTCAGGCGACCTTTATTAATGCCGGTATTCCGACCATCTTTTTAAATGCCGATGAAATTGGCTATAGCGGCACCGAATTGCAGGATGATATTAATAGTAATCCGGAGGCGCTGGCGCGTTTTGAAAAAATCCGGGCCTATGGGGCCAAGCAGATGGGCTTGATTGATGATGTAGCGGAAGCGGCAAAACGTCAGCATACTCCAAAAATTGCTTTTGTCGCGCGTCCACAGAACTATACTGCATCAAGTGGTAAAAATATTCAGGCTGAAGATGTCGATTTGCTGGTGCGTGCCTTGTCGATGGGTAAACTGCATCATGCCATGATGGGCACTGCTGCGGTGGCCATTGGGACAGCTGCTGCCGTGCCGGGGACCTTGGTGAATCTGGCTGCTGGTGGTGGCGAGCGTGAAGCGGTGCGTTTTGGCCATCCTTCCGGGACTTTACGCGTCGGCGCGCAAGCGGTACAGGAAAACGGTCAGTGGCAGGTGAAAAAAGCGGTGATGAGCCGTAGTGCGCGGGTGCTGATGGAAGGCTGGGTACGTGTACCGGCCGAGGTGCTGGAATAACGCTGACTTGATTTTGCCTGAATTAATGAATTCGCCTCTATGTTCAATAGGGGCGTTTTTTATGGGTTGAGATTGAAAGCTGAAAAATTGAAATATCCGCTTGTCTGTAGTTAAGGCTTAAAAAAACTTAAATTAGAGGTACAATGCGGACAGGGGGTTGGCCAGTGACGGCTAACAATCTTATAGAATAACCAATTCGAGGCAAATGTGTCATCTCTCACTGACGTCCCTGTAACCGTGTTGACTGAAGCGCAACAACGTATCCAACAAGATTTATTGACAGCCTTAGACGCTTTTGCCATTCCTGAGCCTTTAAAAGGGGCGGTCTATCATGCAGTAATGCTGGGTGGAAAACGCGTGCGTCCGGCCTTGTGTTATGCCACAGCAGCCTTAAAACCGAATACCAATATGGCGGCAGTGCGCCGTGCAGCGGTGGCGATTGAGCTGATTCACTGCTATTCGCTGGCGCATGATGATTTGCCTTGTATGGACAATGATTTGCTGCGCCGTGGCCAGCCGACCTGTCATGCGGCTTTTGGTGAAGATACTGCACTGTTGGCGGGTGATATTTTGCAGTCAATGGCCTTTGAGGTATTGGGCAGCCGTCTGTTTGATCAGGGGGCGGCAGTAGATGCGACAATTGTGCTAAAGCAGATGCAGATTCTGGCGACCGCGTCTTCCAAGATGGTGTGCGGACAGGTGCTGGATTTACAGGCCGAAGGCAAACAGGTTGATCAGGCTGCGTTAGAAACGATTCATCGCAATAAAACCGGTGCTTTAATTTCTGCGGCGATTATGATGGCCGCGGTAGCGATTTTTGAGGGTACCGATCGCGCGATTCCACAACTGCGTGAATATGGGCAAGTGATTGGTCTGGCCTTCCAGGTCCAGGATGATATTCTGGATATTATTTCTGATACTGAAGTGTTAGGAAAAACTGCCGGGAAGGATGAACAGGTGGAGAAATCGACCTATCCGGCATTGATGGGGCTGGAGCAGGCACAGGCTTATGCCACAGATTTGCATGATCAGGCCCTGCAGGCGCTAGACTATTTTGCTGAAGATGCCGCCGCATTAAGAGCCATTTCACAATTTTTATGGCAACGTAAAAGTTAATTAAAAAAGCGTGTTGTCAAAACACGCTTTTTTGTTTTATTCCTGGATTTTGGCATCCGGAGCAATCAGGGCTTTGCCTTTCTTAAGGCCTTCCAGTGCAGCCTGATTAAAGTCAAACAGCAGCTTATTGTCTTTGGCATCAATATTGTAACGGCTAATCAGTTTCTGGTCACCGTCCAGGGTATCCACCGTGTACTCATCAGCAATATTTAAAATACCATCGAGGTTAATACTGGCTGAGGCTTTGTCCTGACGGAACAGCTCGTAAATATCACGTAAATCGAAAATGGCATTGTTCGCGTCTGGATGTTTCTCAATATAATTTTCAATATGACGCATAATTAGCTGGGCAAAAAGAAAGTACTCAGGATGATGGGTAAATTTTAAGCTCATGTATGTACTCCTTATTATTGAAATTTATAGTTCTTCTTAGGAATACCATAAGCCTTCAGATTGATGAAGCCTTAAGCGCTTTAAATTGCAAAAATATACAAATCACGCCGGCATTCAGGCGCAGAATAAGATCATCATTTTAATTCGGTGTAAATGAAGCCGAATACGGCTGGCAGGATTGGCCATTGCAAATTTAGTGATCAATAGCAGCGACTCATGCAAAATTTTGGAAAAATTAATAAATAAACACATCTTGATTTAGTAAAGCGATTATGGCCTGTAGGGGCCAACAGAATGGTGCTCTGGCATTTGTTTCGCGGAAAAATCATCCGAAAGACTAAGGCTTATAAGCTAGCAAGTGAAATCATAAATCAGGTACAATTGGCGGGATTAATTTTGTGTTTGGTGTATTTGAAGGCCAATACATACATTCTTTGTTAATAAATAGGCCTGCCAGGAGTTATCCCCGCATGAGTGCCATTACTCCATACGAATGGGCAATTATTGCCTTCGTGATCGGCGTTACATTTTTATGCGTCTTTATGCTCACTGTCCCGTTACTCCTAGGGGGTAAATCATGGGGCCGTGCCAAGCAGGAGCAGTTTGAGTCAGGTGTTGTGAGTGCAGGTGGTGCACGCATTCGCTTGTCTGCCAAGTTCTATTTAGTTGCGATTTTCTTCGTTGTGTTCGACTTAGAAGCCCTCTATCTCTACGCATGGGCAGCTTCTGTTCGTGAAGTAGGCTGGGTTGGTTTTGCAACTGCTGCTGTATTTATTTTAGTTTTACTCGTTGGTTTGATTTACGAACTGTCAACCGGTGCACTGAACTGGGCTCCATCTGACAAACGTAAAGCTGCAGGGATTAAACCTAAAATCGGTTCACCAAATATGGATCTTGCAGAAATTACCCGCTTTAACTCAATTGAAGAGCTGGTAATCGACCCTACTGGTCAAATTCCTGCTCAATCTGCTGGTCATGTGAAAAAATCACAGGCTATATCATCTGATAAGGAGTAACTCGGGATGAAATATACCTTAACCCGTGCGAATCCGGATGCTGATCAATATCCACTTCAGGAGCGCCAGATCGTTACCGATCCGCTTGAAGAAGAAGTGAATAAAAATGTGTTCATGACTCGTTTAGAAGACTTGGCACATACAGCAGTAAACTGGGGGCGTAAGAACTCAGTTTGGCCGTTTAACTTTGGTACATCTTGCTGCTACGTAGAGTATGCAACGACTTTAACCGGCGTGCATGACTTGTCACGTTTTGGTGCCGAGGTTATTCGTGCTTCACCTCGTCAGGCCGACCTCATGATTGTCGCCGGTACCTGTTTCGTGAAAATGGCCCCAGTAATCCAGCGTTTGTACGAGCAAATGCTTGAGCCAAAATGGGTCATCTCAATGGGTGCATGTGCAAACTCAGGCGGTATGTACGATATTTATTCGGTTGTACAAGGTGTGGATAAAATCATTCCTGTCGATGTGTATATCCCAGGTTGCCCACCACGTCCTGAAGCCTTAATTCAGGCATTAATGTTGTTGCAAGACCAAATTCAATTAGAGCGCCGTCCGCTGTCTGCGGTGATTGGTGATGATCTTAAGCCAGTGTATAAGCCAAAGATGATGCCAGAACGTGACCGTAAGCAAGCACAGCGTATTGCGGTGAAAAACCTGCGCTCTATGGATGAAATTAAATAATTTAAGCGACAAAATCGTGGTGCACCCGTTATGGGTGTAGTTGTCGTTTAGGTTGACTGAATTTGTATTAAATAGGAAGCCAAGCCAATGGCTGAAACTGACATTGCTATGCCAGAATCAACAGCAGTTGATTCCCGCCCAGCATTTGCAATTGTAGAAGAGCTCAAAACCAAATTTGGTGAGAACTTCTATGTGCAAACGACTTTTGAAGATTTTCCAACGGTCTGGGTTGAGCGCGCACGCGTACAAGAAGTCTTGATGTTCTTGCGTACAGTGTCACGTCCATACGTGATGCTGTTTGACCTGTCTGCGGTAGATGAGCGTTTACGTACGCACCGCGACGGATTGCCTGCATCTGACTTTACCGTGTTCTATCACCTGTTGTCGTTAGAACGTAACAGCGATATCCGTGTCAAAGTTGCGCTAAATGAGAACGATCTGAATATTCCGACTGCGACCAATATCTGGCCAAATGCCAACTGGTACGAGCGTGAAGCTTACGATATGTTCGGCATTAACTTCGAAGGGCATCCAATGCTCCGTCGTATCTTGCTGCCAACCTATTGGGAAGGTCACCCGCTGCGCAAGGAATATTCTGCACGTGCCACTGAATATACCCCGTATATGCAGAACCAGGCCAAGCAGGATTTTGAACAGGAACACTTGCGTTTTGTACCGGAAGACTGGGGTCTGACCCGTGGTAACGAAGACGAAGACTTCATGTTCCTGAACTTAGGTCCTAACCACCCATCTGCGCACGGTGCGTTCCGTGTCATCTTGCAGCTGGATGGTGAAGAAGTAAAAGACTGTGTACCCGACATCGGCTACCACCACCGTGGTGTGGAAAAAATGGCTGAGCGTCAAACCTGGCACTCATTCATTCCGTATACCGACCGTGTCGACTACCTCGGTGGTTGTGCGCAAAACATGCCGTATGTGATGGGTGTGGAGCAGCTGGCCGGTATTCAGGTGCCAGAGCGTGCACAATGTATCCGTGTGATGATGTCGGAACTGTTCCGTATCAATAACCACTTGCTTTATATCGGTACAGCAATTCAGGATGCCGGCGGTATGACCCCAGTATTCTATATGTTCGCCGACCGTCAGAAGATTTATGACGCGATTGAAGCGATCACCGGTTACCGTATGCACCCAGCCTGGTTCCGTATTGGCGGTACCGCGCATGACCTTCCAAACAACTGGCAGCACCTGATCCGCGAGATTCTGGAGTGGATGCCAAAACGTCTGAAAGAATACCATACTGCAGCGCTGAAAAACTCGGTGTTTGAAGGCCGTACCCGCAATGTAGCGCAGTACGATGCAAAATCTGCATTGGCCTGGGGTGTGACAGGTACCGGTTTACGTGCAACAGGTATCGACTTTGACGTACGTAAATACCGTCCATACAGCGGCTATGAAAACTATGACTTCGAAGTGCCGGTGGAGTACGAAGGTGATGCCTATGCGCGTGTCATCGTTCACTACCGCGAAATCGAACAGTCTTTAAAAATCATCAAGCAGTGCTTGGATAACATGCCATCTGGTCCATATAAAGCGGATCATCCTCTGGCCGTTCCACCACCAAAAGACAAGACATTACAAGATATTGAAACCCTGATTACGCACTTCTTGAGCGTGTCTTGGGGTCCTGTCATGCCGGCAGGTGAAGCATCTGTAATGGCAGAAGTGGTGAAAGGGGCGTCGAACTACTACTTGACTTCAGACAAGTCAACCATGAGTTATCGTACCCGTATCCGTACACCAACCTTCACGCACTTACAGCAAATTCCTTCGGTGATTAACGGCAGTCTGGTCTCTGACTTGATTATTTATTTAGCGACAATTGATGTCGTAATGGCTGACGTGGATCGCTAAGGGGTAAACGCATTATGATGATTTTGACTGATAAAAAGCCACGTGTGAATGTTGAAGGGATTTTAACTGCGGATGAAATCCACGAAATCGAACATCACATTGGTCACTATCCGTACCCACGTGCAGCATCTCTGGATGCGCTGAAGTGTGTACAACGCCGTAATGGCTGGATTGATGACGCACAGCTCAATGCGATTGCTCAACTGCTTTCAATCAGTGTTGCTGATTTAGAAGGGGTAGCAACGTTCTATAACCGTATTTACCGTCAACCGGTAGGTCGTCACGTTATTCTTTTGTGTGACTCTATCGCGTGCTTCTTGATGGGGGCGGAAACTTTGGCAGAAGCGTTCCAGCGCGAGCTTGGTATTCAGTTTGGTCAAACGACTGCAGATGGTCGTTTCACTTTGCTGCCAATCTGCTGTCTGGGCAACTGTGACAAAGGTCCAACGTTAATGATTGATGAAGATACTCACGGTCTGGTTGAAGTGACATCAATTAAACAGTTATTGGAGAAGTATGTATGAATACCGAACCAAAACCAATTTATGGCGACGGTAACCCAGAAACTCATCCATTAACTTGGCGTTTGAGTAAACAAGAGCATGTTCGTAATGCAGATGATTACGAAGCGCTTGATGGTTATGCCGGCTTCAAAAAAGCCATTAGCATGACACCGGCTGAAGTGCTGGATGTGGTGAAAGCTGCAACCGTTAAAGGTCGTGGTGGTGCAGGCTTCCCGGCAGGCATCAAATGGTCGCTGATGGCGCCAAATGACAATTCAGGTCCACGTTACCTGATCTGTAATGCCGACGAAATGGAACCGGGTACCTTCAAAGACCGTTTGTTGATGGAAAAACTTCCACATCAATTGATTGAAGGCATGCTGATTGCAGCTTATACACTGGAAGCGACTCACGGCTATATCTTTATCCGTGGCGAGTACATCGAAGCTGCACAATACTTAAATGAAGCAATTGAGCAGATTCGTGCCAAAGGTTACCTGGGTGACAACATCCTGGGTTCTGGCTGGAACTTCGAGCTGTATGTGCACACCGGCGCGGGTCGTTATATCTGTGGTGAAGAAACTGCACTGATTAACTCGCTGGAAGGTCGCCGTGCCAATCCGCGTACCAAACCGCCATTTCCGCAAGTTGCAGGGGCGTGGGGTCGTCCTACGATTGTCAACAACGTAGAAACCTACAACAACTTGCCAGCTATTTTGTTACGTGGTCCTGAGTGGTACATCAACCTGTCTGCGGGTAAATCTAAAGATCCAGGTACGAAAATTTACGGTGCATCAGGTAAGGTGAAATTCCCGGGTCTTTGGGAACTGCCTTTTGGTACCACTGCACGTGAAGTGATTGAAGAACATGCCGGTGGTATGCGTGACGGCCTGAAGCTGAAAGCATGGTTACCCGGTGGTGCATCAACAGACTTCCTGGCTGCTGAGCACATTGACCTGCCAATGGATGCAGAAAGCATCATGAAAGCGGGTTCACGTTTAGGTACCTGTCTGCTGATGGTGGTCGATGAAACCCAATGTATGGTTTCAGCAACCCGTAACTTAGAAGAATTCTTTGCGCGTGAATCATGTGGCTGGTGTACACCTTGCCGTGATGGTTTACCGTGGGCGGTGAAGGCACTGAAAGCACTCGAAGATGGTACGGGTACGAAAGAAGACATCGATCACTTACAGGAACTGACCCGTAAGCTTTGGATTGGTAAAACTTTCTGTGCACACGCACCAGGTGCGATGGAACCGTTAATGGGCGCACTCAAATATTTCCGTGGCGAGTTTGAAGCGAAAGTGGTGAATGCCGCAGCTCAGACCAGCAACGTAGAACAAGCTTAAGGAATTCGACTATGGCTACAATTCATGTCGATGGAAAATCGTATGAAGTCAACGGCTCAGAAAACTTGCTGCAAGCTTGTTTAAGCCTTGGCATCGACATCCCATATTTTTGTTGGCATCCATCCTTAGGTTCTGTCGGTTCTTGCCGTCAATGTGCTGTGACGCAATACGCGAATCCTGAAGATACGCGTGGTCGTCTGGTCATGTCATGTATGACGCCTGCTGCTGACAATACCTACATCTCGATTGAAGACAAAGAAGCAAAAGATTTCCGTGCTTCTGTTGTTGAATTCTTGATGACCAACCACCCACACGACTGTCCGGTCTGTGAAGAAGGTGGTCACTGTCATTTACAGGATATGACTGTAATGACGCAACACGACCGTCGTCGTTACCGTTTCACCAAGCGTACGCATTACAACCAGGAACTGGGTTCGTTTATTGCGCACGAGATGAACCGCTGTATCGCATGTTACCGTTGTGTGCGTTACTACAAAGACTATGCTGGTGGTACCGACTTTGGCGTATATGCCAACGCATCACGTGTGTACTTCGGTCGTCCAGAATCAGGGACTTTAGAATCTGAATTCTCGGGTAACCTGACTGAGGTCTGCCCAACAGGTGTATTCACCGACAAAACTCACTCTGCACGCTACAACCGTAAGTGGGACATGCAGTATGCGCCAAGCGTATGCCAAGGCTGTTCTTCAGGCTGTAACATTTCTCCGGGTGAGCGTTATGGTGAACTGCGTCGTGTAGAAAACCGTTTCAACGGTGAAGTGAACCAGTACTTCCTGTGTGACAAAGGCCGTTTCGGTACCGGTTATGTAAACCGTGAAGATCGTCCGCGTCAGCCACAATTCCGTGATGGTCAAAATGTCACGACTGTGTCTGTCGATCAGGCATTAGACACCGTGATTGAGAATCTTCAAGGCAAAAAAGTGCTGGGTATTGGTTCGCCACGTGCATCACTTGAATCGAACTTTGCACTGCGCGAACTGGTTGGTCAGGACAACTACTCAACCGGTATGTCGCAAAAAGAGCAAAGTCTGGTGGAACTGGCGGCATCAATCATGCAAACCGAAGGTGTTTACAACCCGGGTATGCGTGAAATTGAAAGCTATGACGCCGTGTTAATTCTGGGTGAAGACCTGACACAAACTGCACCACGTATGGCTTTATCTGTTCGTCAAGCGGCGAAAAACAAAGCCAAAGAAATGGCGGCAGAGCGTCGTACTCAAGAATGGCTGGCTGAACCAGTACAACGTATTGCGCAAGATGCGAAATCTCCGATTTACATTCTGGCTGCAACACAAACCCGTCTAGCAGATGTAGCAACTGGTGAAGTGGTTGCATCTCCAAATGACATCGCGCGTTTAGGCTTTGCTATTGCAGCTGGCGTAAAAGGCGAAGTGATTACCGGTTTAGATGACGATGCCAAAGCATTTGCGCAAACCATCGCAGATACCTTAAAAGCGGCGAAGAAGCCTTTAATCATCTCTGGTACAAGCTTACAAGACGCTGCCATCATGGAAGCTGCGGCTCAAGTGGCTCAAAACCTTGGTAATGCAGGCTTAACATTGACTGTTCCTGAAGTGAACTCAATGGGCTTGGCGATCTTTGGTGGTCAGAGCTTGGAGCAAGCCTTTGCACAAGACTATGACACTGTGATTGTGGTGGAAAATGACCTTTACCGTCGTTTACCAGCGGCTCAGGTCGATGCTGCACTTGCAGGTAAAGACATTATTGTGCTGGACCACTCTGAAACTGCGACTGTGGCGAAAGCAGACATCGTACTTTCAGCAGCAAGCTTCGCTGAAGGTGATGGTACTGTGGTATCGCAAGAAGGCCGTGCACAGCGTTTCTACCAAGTGTATGACCCAAGCTACTACAAGCCGGAACTGGCGATTAAAGAATCTTGGCGCTGGTTACATGCCCTTGAAACTGGCATGAAAGGCAAAGCGATTTCATGGACCTTGCTGGATGATGTGATCGAGTCTGTAGCGAAAAACGTACCTGCATTAGAAGGTATTTTAGACGTTGCACCAGATGCGGGCTTCCGTGTCCATGGTCTGAAAGTGGCACGTGAACCACGTCGTTACTCAGGCCGTACTGCCATTCGTGCACCGCTTTCGATTCACGAACCAAAACAGCCGACCGATGTCGATTCTGCATTAACTTTCTCGATGGAAGGTTATGTCGGTAATCAGACGCCATCTGCACTGGTGCCATTTGCGTGGTCTGCAGGCTGGAACTCGCCACAGGCCTGGAACAAATTCCAGGACAACGTGGGCGGTCACTTAAAAGGTGGTGATTCAGGCGTACGTTTATTCGACCGTTTACCAAAACGTCCAGCACGTAGCTTCGTAGCACCAAGCCCTGTATTGGCCAATCCGGACAGCTTCCGTTTGGTGCCAATGCATCATATTTTTGCGTCAGGTGAATTCACCATTAAAACACCAGCGATGGAATCACGCATTCCTGAAGCCATGTTTGCCGTGGGTGAACAGGATGCAAGCCGTTTGAACCTGAAAGATGGTCAGAAGATCACTGTGAAAGCAGGCGAGACTTCAATTGTTCTTCCAGTTCAAGTGATTGAATATTTACCTACAGGTTATATTGGTTACCCAATTGGTCTAGCACCGACGGTATCTCTTGCTGAGCCTGTGTCAGTCGCGGTAGGAGTATAATTCATGGAACAAGAATTAATGCGTCAAACACCGCTTTGGGCTGAGAACTGGCCAATTGCCTATTCAGTCATTCAAGCGATTGTGATCTTGCTGGTTGTGGTACTGGTTGCAGCATTAATGTCATTTATCGAGCGTCGTCTGCTCGGTTTATGGCAAGACCGTTATGGTCCGAACCGTGTAGGTCCGGGCGGTATGTTCCAGATTGTCGCCGACATGCTGAAAATCATGTTCAAAGAAGACTGGACACCAAAATTCGCTGACAAGCTGACTTTCCGTATGGCACCTGCAGTTGCAATGGCAACTGCGGTACTGTCGTTCATGGTTATTCCTGTATCACCGTATTTAGGTGTGGCAGACATGAGCATCGGCCTGCTGTTCTTTATGGCAATGGCGGGTATTGCAGTCTATGCGGTTCTGTTTGGTGGCTGGTCATCAAATAACAAATATGCATTGCTGGGTGGTCTACGTTCTGCAGCGCAAACCATTTCTTATGAAGTGTTCCTGGGTATTTCCCTGATGGGTGTGGTGGCAATTGCCGGCTCATTCAACATGCGTGAAATTGTAGAAGCACAACAAGATGTCTGGTTTGTAATTCCTCAGTTCTTGGGCTTCTTGATTTTCGTGGTTGCAGGTGTTGCGGTAACGCACCGTCACCCGTTTGACCAACCAGAAGCAGAACAGGAATTGGCAGAAGGTTATCACGTTGAATACGGCGGTATGAAATGGGGGATGTTCTTCGTTGCGGAATACGTCAACGTGGTGCTGATCTCTGCGCTGATCGTGACGTTATTCTTCGGTGGCTGGTTAGCGCCATTCGGACTTGATTTCTTACCTCCAGCATTCTGGTTCATTATCAAAACAGCATTCTTTGTAATGATGTTCGTTCTGGCACGTGGTTCTTTAATGCGTCCACGTTATGACCAGGTAATGAACTTTGGCTGGAAAATTTGCTTGCCATTAGCGTTGGTGAACCTGCTGGTTACTGGCGCGGTTATCTTGTGGTAAGGGCAGGGAGAACAAAATGTATAAGTTTCTAGCTGGATTTGGGTCAATCGTGCGCTCGTTGTGGATGGTGTTCAGCCACGCAACCCGCAAACGTGACACCATTTTATATCCGGAAGTGCCAGCCGAAGAAATCGTACCACCGCGTTTCCGTGGTCGTATCGTGCTTACACGTGACCCAGATGGCGAAGAGCGCTGCGTTGCCTGTAACCTGTGTGCCGTTGCATGTCCAGTGGGTTGTATTTCACTGCAAAAAGCAGAGCAGGAAGATGGTCGTTGGTATCCGGAATTTTTCCGTATCAACTTCTCTCGCTGTATCTTCTGCGGTATGTGTGAAGAAGCCTGCCCGACAACTGCAATTCAGCTGACACCAGACTTTGAATTGGGTGAATATGTTCGTCAGGACCTGGTCTATGAAAAAGAACACTTGCTGATTTCAGGTCCGGGTAAATATCCTGACTATAACTTCTACCGTGTAACCGGTATGGCAGTTACAGGTAAAGACAAAGGTCAAGCACAAAAAGAAAGTGCACCTGTTGATGTACGGAGTCTATTACCATGATGTGGCCGTTTTATTTGATGGCACTCGTGGCCATTATCTCTACTGTTCGTGTTGTCACCAACACGAACCCAGTACATGCGTTACTGAGCTTGATCGTGTCATTACTTGCAGTTGCAGGGATGTTCATGATTGTGGGTGCACCGTTTGCCGGTGCCCTGGAAATTATTGTGTATGCCGGCGCGATCATGGTGTTATTCGTGTTCGTGGTGATGATGTTGAACTTGGGTCAGCAAACTGTTGAACAAGAGAGCAAATGGCTCAACTCATCTGCATGGGCATATCCAGCATTAATGAGCTTCCTGATGGGTCTGGTTCTGGTATGGATGCTTGCATCGGATTACTCCAGCACGCCAGCTGTCATGGGAACCGAAATTGTTGGTCCTAAAGAAGTCGGTCAAGCACTCTTTACTCACTATTTATTATTGGTTGAAGTTGCCGCGATGTTATTGCTAGCAGCCCTGGTTGCAGCATTCCACTTAGGTAAACGTGAACCAGGTGCAGAAGAGGAAAAACAATAATGGGCAACATCCCTTTAGAACATGGTTTGATCGTTGCAACCATTCTTTTTGCACTGGGTTTTTACGGTGTAATGGTGCGACGCAACCTGTTATTCATTTTAATGAGCCTTGAAATCATGATGAACGCAGCAGCACTTGCGTTCGTTCTGGCGGGTAGTGCCTGGGTACAACCAGATGGCCAGATCATGTTCATCTTGATTCTGACGCTGGCTGCGGCAGAGGCGTGTATCGGTCTTGCGATCGTCCTTCAGTTCTATCATCGCTTCCATCACCTGGATGTGGATGCTGCTAGTGAGATGCGCGGATGAGTTATTTATATTTAACAATTTTGTTCCCGCTAATCGGTTTTATTTTATTAGCGGCAGGGCGTCACAATCTTCCTGAGAAAGTTGCGGCGATTATCGGGGTAGGGGCAGTTGGTCTATCGGCATTATTTGCCCTGATTGCTGGCCTTGACTTTGTCAATAACGGTAAAGAACTTTACGTTCAGCATTTGTGGACGTGGTTTAGCGTGGGTGATTTTGCCCCAGGCATCAGTTTGCAGCTTGACGGCTTATCGTTGCTGATGATGGGCATGATTACCGGTGTTGGTTTCCTGATTCATATCTTCGCATCTTGGTATATGCGTGGTGAGGAAGACTTCGCACGTTTCTTCTCTTACTTCAACCTGTTCGTGGCCAGCATGTTACTGCTGGTACTGGGCGATAACCTGGCGTTATTGTTCCTGGGTTGGGAAGGTGTAGGTCTGTGTTCTTACCTGTTAATCGGTTATTACTACCAGAACCCGGCCAACGGTTTTGCTGCCATTAAAGCATTTACCGTAACGCGTGTGGGTGACGTATTCCTGCTGATTGCACTGTTCTTGCTGTACCAACAGTTCGGTACCCTGAATACACAGTATATCGTTGAGAATGCTGCTGCGGTTATGACCCAAAGCTCATCAATTACCATCTGGACTGCCTTAATGTTGTTCTTGGGTGCTGCTGGTAAATCTGCGCAAATCCCGTTACAAACCTGGTTGGCAGATGCGATGGCAGGTCCGACGCCAGTATCTGCGTTAATCCACGCGGCAACCATGGTGACTGCGGGTGTTTATCTATGCTGCCGTATGTTCAGCGTATTTGAACTTGCACCAGAAGTGATGATCTTCATTTCTATTACCGGTGCGGTAACCTTGCTGGTGGCTGGTTTTGCAGCGCTGGTTCAAACCGATATCAAACGTATTCTGGCTTACTCAACCATGAGTCAGCTCGGTTATATGTTTATGGCCGTGGGTGCTGAAGCGTACCAGGCAGGTTTGTTCCACATGCTGACTCACGCATTCTTCAAGGCATTATTATTCTTGTCTTCAGGTGCAGTGATTCTGGCTTACCATCACGAACAAAACATCTTCAAGATGGGCGGTCTGTTCTACAAGAACAAATTCCTGTTTGCATGTTTCGCGATTGGTGGCGGTGCCTTGGCAGCCATTCCATTCCTGACCATCGGCTTCTTCTCTAAAGATGCGATTCTGGCCGCGGTGTGGACACAAAGCCATTTAGCTGGCGTACCAGTCTTCAATACACTGTATTGGGTGGGTGTTGCAGGTGCGTTCTTAACGTCTATTTATACTTTCCGTTTAATCTGGGTAGTATTCTTCGGCAAAGAAAACACGCCTTATCATGAAATCAAAGGCATTACTTACTGGGCTCCACTGGCAATTCTGGCAGTGCTTTCAACGGGTCTGGCGATTGTGCTGAAAGCACCAGTCATGAGCATTCTGGATGCTGCACGAATTCCAGCCTTCATTATTCCTGAAGCGCTTGAAGCCGGTGCACATGGTGCTGAATACATCGCGATTGGGGTTGCTTTGGCAGGTCTTGCTGTTGGCGTGGTGCTGTTTGCGTTTGCTTACAATGCCGTGAAAGGCTTTGCTCAGACTTCTCTGGGTTCAGGTCTGGCCAATATCTGCCGTAATGCACTTGGTTTCGATGCGTTGTATGACATCGTATTCGTGAAGCCTTACCTGCTTATCGCTAAAATTTTAGGTCGCGATCCGATTGATGGCTTGTGGCTGGTGCTTCCTGCAATTGTTAAAGCAGGCAACAGCTTTACCAGTTCACGTCAAACCGGTTCATTGCGCGAATACGCCTCTAGTATGGCCCTCGGTGTTGTTGTTTTACTGCTGGTCGTGGTCGTGACTCAGGTCGTGGGGAAATAAGATGGAAGCTCCAAACAATATCATTTTACCCGCACTGATCCTCGTTCCGTTCATTGCAGGTTTTATTTGTTGGATCGTCGACAAGCTCGACGACAAACTGCCGCGCTATATTGCGCTGGTGGGTATGCTGGTAACGCTGGGTCTGACCCTGGCGTTATGGCAATCAGGTACGTATCAATATGAATTGGGTGCACAGGTTCCAAGCTGGGCTGCCCAATTCCAGTTGCCTTGGATTCAAACCCTGGGCATTAACATTCACCTGGCGGTAGATGGCTTATCATTACTCATGGTTGGCCTGACAGCGCTGCTGGGTATTTTGGCCGTCGGCTGTTCTTGGGGTGAAATCCAGAAGAACGTGGGCTTCTTCCACCTGAACCTATTATGGTCTTTAGGTGGCGTAATTGGTGTATTCCTGGCGATTGACCTGTTCCTGTTCTTCTTCTTCTGGGAGATGATGCTGGTTCCAATCTACTTCCTGATTGCGCTTTGGGGGCATAAAGGGGCAGATGGTAAATCGCGTGTTTACGCAGCAACCAAGTTCTTCATCTATACACAGGTTGCAGGTCTGATCATGCTGATCGGCATCCTGGGTCTGGTGATTTACGGTTACATGCTGTCAGGTACCATCTCGTTCAACTACCACTATCTGTTAGCGGTGGCGAATACGCTTGATGCACAGTTACCAGCAGTGGCTTATGCCTTCATGATCTGTATGTTCATCGGCTTTGCGGTAAAACTTCCAGTTTTCCCGTTACACGGCTGGTTACCAGATGCCCACGCACAGGCACCAACAGCAGGTTCTGTTGACCTTGCAGGTATCTTGATTAAGACTGCAGCGTACGGTTTACTCCGTTTTGTGATTCCATTCTTCCCGGCGGCTTCTGCACAGTTTGCAGACATCGCGATTATTTTCGGTTTAATTGGTATTTTCTACGGCGCTTGGTGTGCCTTCCAGCAAACCGATATGAAACGCCTGTTGGCTTATACCTCTATTTCGCACATGGGCTTTGTGTTACTGGCGATTTACGCAGGTAATATCCTGACTTACCAAGGCTTAATGATCATGATGCTGGCACATGGCTTGTCATCTGCTGCATTGTTCATTATGTGTGGTCAGGTTTATGAACGTGTGCATACCCGTGACATGCGTCTGATGGGTGGTATTCGTGGTCAATTCCCGTATCTGGCCTTCTTCCTGATGTTCTTCGTGGCAGCATTGGTCGGTATCCCGGGTCTGGGTAACTTTATTGGTGAATTCCTGATTCTGATGGGTTCATTCAACCAGTTCCCTGTATTTACAATCATTGCTGCAGTGAGTCTGGTGTTTGCAGGTCTTTATGGTCTGATCCTGATTCACAAAGCATTATTTGGTACACCAAACGAAGAGCAAAAACAGCATTACAGCAATCCGTTAAAAGATCTGGATGCGCGTGAAATTGTGATTCTGTTAATTTGTGCCGTTGGTCTGTTATGGCTTGGTCTGTATCCACAAAGCTTCCTTGATATTTCCAATTCAAGCATGGCGTGGTTAGCAAACAGCTACATTCCAGTTCAAGAGCTAGTTGAAGTGACCGAACAGGTAAGCACTCAACTCGAAAATGTGGAGATCCAATAAGTCATGAACTTCACAATGTCATTTTCCGAGCTTATGCCATTAGCTCCTGTGATGATCGTGGCTTTAACTGCGATCGTCGTGATGATTCTCACCGCAATCAAGCGTAACCATAACCTGATTGCGACAGCATCTGTAGTGGGCTTAAACCTTGCTGCAGCGTATATTCTGCTCTCATTATTCGGTGGTGCTTTTGCACCAGCGAATGTCATGGGCATGTTTATGATTGATCAGTTCACACTGGTTTATCAGTTACTGATCCTGGTTGCTGCACTGGCTTGCTGTACCTTGTCACATGCTTATATTGAAAGCTATAAAGACAATCGTGAAGAGCTGTACATCCTGATGTTGTCCTCAGTTGCAGGCGCAATGCTCATGGTGGCAAGCTCGCACTATGCTTCATTCTTCATCAGCCTGGAATTGATGTCAATTCCGGTATATGGCTTGTTGGCCTATACACATCAGCGTTCGAAGTCTTTAGAAGCAGGGGTGAAATACCTGGTACTTTCAGCAACCGCATCTGCGATGTTGCTGATGGGTATGGCGTATATTTATGCCTACACCGGTTCACTGTCATTCTATGACTCTGTACAGGCGCTTATGCAGAACCTGCACCAGCCACTGGTCATTTTAGGTATTGCCTTAATTATCTTTGCGGTTGCATTCAAACTATCTTTGGCACCATTCCACAAATGGACACCAGACGTGTATGCGGGTGCACCAGCACCAATCGCGACCTTCCTGGCAACGGCTGCCAAAGTGGCGACCATTGGTCTGTTCGTACGTTACTTGCTGACTTCAGGTGCCATCCTGCAAGAATCAGTTATTACACTGCTGACCATTATTGCCGTACTGTCGATTGTGGTCGGTAACTTCCTGGCGGTACGCCAAGTGAACTTGAAGCGTGTCCTGGCATACTCTTCAATCGCACACTTCGGTTATCTGCTGATTGGTCTGATCAGTCTGACTTATGCCAGCTTGGGTAATGTGACTGTTTATGTGATTACCTATGTATTAACCACGATTGGTGCTTTCGGTGCCGTAGCGTTAATGTCGAGTCCATATAACAACACTTCAGAAGCAGAAAGTCTGGCTGAATACCGTGGTCTGTTCTGGCGTCGTCCAGTGCTGACTGCTGTATTAACCGTGATGATGCTGTCTCTGGCCGGTATTCCACTGACTGCAGGCTTTATTGGTAAGTTCCTGATTGTCATGGCTGCGGTAACAACCCAGCACTGGTTCCTGGCAGCGATGATTATTGTCGGTTCGGGTATTGGTCTGTATTACTATTTACGTGTGATGGTGGTGATGTATATGACTCCGCCAGAAACACCAAAAATGGATGCAGTCGATCACTGGGGTCAACGTGTTGGCGGGATCATGGTTCTGCTGGCTGCACTGGCGGTATTGGTGATTGGTGTTTATCCGGATCCAATTATCCAGATGGCGCTTGAAGCCGAGATTTTATCTCCAATTCACTTCATGCTGTCTCAGCAATAATCTTGAAAAAGAGAATTGTCTAGCAAAAAGCCCTCAATATTTGAGGGCTTTTTTGTTTTTATCAGGGTTAAAAAATGATTATAATAGACGGAATTTTATCTTAACCTTTTAGGTGTTCTCCCGTGGCTATCCATGAAATTCGTCATCCGCTCATTCGTCATAAACTTGGTTTACTGCGTCGTGCAGATATCAGCACTAAAAACTTCCGCGAGCTGGCGCAAGAAGTGACCATGCTGTTGACCTATGAGGCGACCAAAGATTTGCCAATGGTCGAGCATGAAATTGACGGCTGGAATGGTGCGGTCACGGTAGACCGTATTGCCGGTAAAAAAATTACTGTGGTGCCAATTTTACGTGCTGGTATTGGCATGCTGGATGGTTTCCTGAACCTGATTCCAAGCGCCAAAGTGTCTGTACTGGGCTTAGAGCGTGATGAAGAAACGCTGGAAGCACGTACCTACTATAAAAAACTGGTGCCGGATGTACAAAACCGTATTGCTATGATCATTGATCCAATGCTGGCCACCGGTTCATCTTTAGTGGCGGCGATTGATGTGTTAAAAGCCAGCGGCTGTAAAGATATTCGCGTGATGGTGCTGGTGGCTGCGCCAGAAGGCATTCAGCGTGTAGAAGCAGCGCATCCGGATGTGGTAATTTTCACTGCCTCTGTGGATCAGGGCCTGAATGAAAATGGCTATATCGTACCGGGCCTGGGTGATGCCGGTGACAAAATTTTCGGTTCCGTGCAAAAAGACTGATTTTGCTAGTGAACAGAGAAGGGGCTTTTATAGCCTCTTTTTTATATACTAAGCTTGAAGCGCAAAAGGGGGACAGGTCGATGAGCAACGAACAATATCAGGGTAAAGTTAAGCAATACAACGCAGACAAGGGTTACGGCTTTATTGCCTGTCCGGAAGGCGAAGTGTTTTTTCATATTTCCGATTTCCCGGCCGATGGGATAGAACCGAAGCGAAATGACCGGGTGAAATTTAATGTGGTCAAAAACGGCAACAAGTTTAAAGCAGTGAAAATTGAGCGGGTTGAAGACCAGTCGGCCAAAGCCAAAAAATCCAAAGTGGCCGCCCATAACCAGTCGATTACTTCTTCCCTGCTGTCCAATTTCCGACGTTAGTACTGAGGTAGAATTTATATATTCTGCTTAAGTCGAGTATAAGAATAGAAAAGAGGCTTTTTAGCTTCTTTTTTATTACAATTATTAAAAATATCAAAGATAAGAGCGCATTATGTTTCAAGAGGGGAAAATCAAAAGCTATCATGAAGATCGTGGTTTTGGTTTTATTCAGATAGAGAAAGAGTCAAAAGATTTATTTTTCCACATCAAAGATTTTCCCAATAAGAATGTTCCACCTAAAATCGGTGAAAATCTAAAATTTATAATTGTTGAAGATGCAGGAAAATTTAAAGCCGCGAATATTGTGCGCTTAGACCTAAAAGTATCAGAGCCTGCTGAACAGAACAATCTACGATACAGAAATATCGAGGGTAAAGTTTCGTCAAGAGATAAAAAGAAGTCTTCATGGCTTAACTCAAAGATCATTACTGTATTAGGCTTAATCATTATTTTAGGATTAAGTATTTTGGTATATAAGAAATATCAAGAATATCAAGCTCAGAAACAGCAAAAACTTGAAGAACTGATGATTGCTCAGCAACAGATCGTAGCTGAGCAAAGAGCGGTACATGGCGAATTACCGGAACTTGGACTTAGTGAAAAAGGGAAAAAGAATTTAGAAAATGTCCAAGAGAATGTAGAGCAAGCGCTGCCGGTAAGTAGCAGCTCATCTGAACAATTTAAATGTGATGGCCGCGAGCATTGTAGTCAGATGAAGTCTTATGAGGAGGCTTTATTCTTTATTCGTAATTGCCCAAATACCAAAATGGATGGTGATGGCGACGGGATTCCATGTGAAAGCCAATTTCGATAAGGTATGAAAAAAGCGCCTGCAGGCGCTTTTTTTATGGATTAAATACAGTCTTATTTGCTGTCACAGAACTTCATAAAGGCTTTCAGACCTGGACCCTGGTATTTCTGACGATGCACCAGCATAAATAAAGGCCGCGCCAGTTGCCAGAATGGAGTGTCTAAAATCACCAGCTGGCCTTTTTCACGTAAAGGCTCAATCGCCAGTTTTGAAATACAGGACATGCCTAAGCCGCCGGCCACAATTTTCAGAATGGCTTCATTATGACCCAGGGTTAAACGGATTTTGGCATCTGGCACATCTTTTAAAATGGCGTTATCAAACACTTCACGCGTGCCTGAACCTTCTTCTCGTAAAATCCATTCCACCTGTTTAAAGTCTTCTGCGGTTAAGGCACGGTCTAGCTGCGCCAGCGGATGATTCGGTGAACAGCAGACCGCCAGTTCATCATCACGCCAGTGGATACATTGCAGCTGCGGTAAATGACAGGAACCTTCAATCAGGGCTAAATCGAGCTGGAACTGGTTGACTGCTTCAATCATTTGACGGGTATTACCGACTTGCAGCTGTAAATGCGCCTGTGGCTGAATTTGCAGGAAGTTGGCCATTAAATCCGGCATCAGATAATCGGAAATGGTCAGGGTCGCGCCCAGGCGCAAATCAATGCTTTGCAGCTCGCCTTTGGCGGCCTGTTCAAAGGCTTCACAGCGGCCTAGAATTTCAAGCGCCTGCGGGAGTAAAAAACGGCCCAGATCATTCAATTGCAGGCGTTTACCTAAACGGTCAAACAATGGTGCGCCTAAACCATCTTCCAGATCTGCTAAAGCCATACTCGCCGCACTTTGCGTCAGTTTGACGGCATCACTGGCCTTGGTTACTGTGCCTTCTTGAGCGACTGCTACAAAAACAGCCAATTGGCGTAAAGTCATGCGCATGAATATAGCCTTAACATTTAAAAAATATTAATAAATTATGCTGCCATGCTACCATGAGCGCAGTCTTTCATGCCACGTACAAATTATGTCAATTGAAAAATTTAGCCTAGAAACGGTGTTATCTGTACATCGCTGGACCGATACTTTGTTCAGCTTTACCATGACGCGTCCAGCCCACTTTAAATTTACTGCCGGGCAATTTGCGCGTATTGGCCTTAAAGTCGGCGATGAACTGGTGGTGCGGGCCTATTCAGTGGTGTCCTCACCTTTTGATGAAACCCTGGAATTCTTTTCAATTGTCGTACCCGATGGGGCCTTTACCTCCAATCTGCAACATCTACAGGTTGGCGATGAGCTGTATCTGGAAAAAGTCCCCTATGGCTTTTTAACCTTGGCGCGTTATCAGTTGCCTTTGCCACAAGACTTATGGCTCTTGGGTACCGGCACCGGACTGGCACCATTCCTGTCGATGCTGCAAGACTTCGACACCTGGAATAAATACCAGCATATCCATCTGGTCTATAGTGTCCGTACTGCCGCTGAACTGGCCTATGTCGAGCGGATTGAAGAAATTGCAGCGACTTTTGGCGAAGGGCATACAGGTTTTAAATTTGTGCCGATTATTACCCGTGATCCGAACGCACCTTTGCATGACCGTCTGCCAGTGTTAATCGCCAATGGCGAGCTGGAAAAAGCTGTGGGCCTGTCTTTTAATCCGGACAGCAGTCATGTGATGCTATGTGGTAACCCGCAAATGGTGGAAGATACCAAAGAAGCCCTAAAAGCGCGTGGCCTGAGCATGAATCGCCGTGGAGAAGGCAATATCGCGGTAGAGAATTACTGGTAAGCTTGAGTGCTACAGGCTTACTTCAATGGTCTGCTGTTCTCAGCCTGGTTTATTGTTCTGTGAGGATGTGATGCAAGTGTTTCAATCCATGCTTATGGCCAGCGTCGCGCTGGTGGCGGCAACTACGCTGCAGGCAAATATCACAGGCACGGAAACAGAAGTGACGGTACAAGAAAATGTGCTGATCTATACTGGCCCGCTCAGCCAAGATGCCAATACCCGTGCAGCTGCCTTGTTAAAGCAGTTCCCGCAAGTACAGACCCTGAAAATCACCAGTCAAGGGGGTTAAATTGGCTTGGGGATGGATTTGGGTGATCTGGTCTATGCCCGTCAACTGAATGTAGAAGTCGGGTAATACTGTTTTTCTTCTTGCGCCAATTATGTGTTTCCGGCCGGAAAGGTCAAATATCTGAACTGGCGCAGTCAGCTGGGCTGGTATGGCGGCGCCATGCAACCAATGCGGTTTGATGATGCAGACATGGAGCAGGCCTATCAGCAGTATATTGGCCCGATGCGCGCCAGAGAAACTGCGTTTTTCCAGAAAATTCAGGTCCAGCAGGCATCGACCATAGCAGGGCAAGCGTCTGATATGCGCGCTATCAAGATTGTATTGGCTGGCGCTATACACGCCAGAAAATGCAAAGTTTTGGAATTGATCAGGTGCGCTATAAACAGCTGATCTGGCTACCCAAATCCAGTTTTAAGCAGCAGTGTATTTTTACCATTCGCTAGCGGATTAAATGAAACGTATATTCTATTAAAAAACCTCATCTGTATGATTCAGATGAGGTTTTTTTGATGAAGTGTCAGCACCACTTGAATATGCTTAATGCACAAACATATCCATAAAATGACGGATTTCCTGAATCGCTGTTTCTGTATCAGTAGTCAGCCAGGTCGGTTCAAAAAAGCCGGCATAGTGTTCGACACGGTCTGCAGGGACCACCAGACGCACTGGACATTCTTCTTCCAGTAAGCGCCATGGAATAATCGGCACTTCATTATCGAGCCAGGCCGCGACATTACGCACATCAATCACCATGGCATTAATGCAGTCTGGAAACGGCATCACTGAAAACTCTTCAGTACGACGGCGGAAATATTCCAGATCGCCCCATTTCAGAAGAAAGCTCGGTTTACTGAACTCAATAATCCCGATTAAATGCTGATCACGCGTGTAGTGCAAAGCACATTGATGTGTGACGTCAGTGTCAAGATCAAGCGTTACACTTTGTTGACGATACGCCATAAAATTCTGGAGCATGAAAAAAAGAGTGACATATTATAGCGCATTTGTATGCGTTAAGGCAGCGCTTGTGGTGGGCGAGCTGAAGCAAATTGTTACCTAGCATTTTGCTGTATCAAGCAAGGAGGGGCTGATCAGCACTGGAGAATGCTCAGGCTGCTGAATTTTTTCTCTCATCTAGGCGATTCTATATTCCTTTTCATGTGCTTATTCTTCTAATTTTGCATCAGTTATCCATCTGCTTGTTGTGATTAAAAAGCATACAAGATCTATCAGCTGCTGAACCCGGCTTGCGTCAAAATTTTGAATAAAATGAAAGCAGTAATAAACTTCAATTTTTGTAATTACATTTTTCACCATCTCACAATGCTTTGTCACACAACACAACAATGCTTCTTGTTAGTATAGAAATTCGACAAGCGAATAGAAAAGAAGTGAGGGAAACATGAGCCATGATTTTAACAAGCCACCTCATGTCACAAGCGCAGAAGAAGTACAAAAGAAAAAACGTATGCCAGTTTTTATCTTGATTGCTGTGGGTGTTTTTCTGCTGGCACTGGTGGTGTATATGTTTGCGGATCGTGATCCTAAACCGAGTGAGGCACCACCTGGGCATCCGAATGCCAATGTAGAACAGGCTACACCCAATAACAGTACGCCCGCAATGGCTGAAGAAGGTGTGGCGACCACAGGTGTGGATGGCGACATTGGTACCGCTGTAGATGGTGATTCAGCCACTGCCACTGATGGCGATACCGCTACGGCCACCGCTCAATAAGTCTGAAGATTGCATAAACCCTGACCGTCAGCTCAGGGTTTTTTGCGATAGCCGTGCATTCTTACACGCTTGGTACTTCATAAAAACACGGTACTTAAAAATACAAAGTACTTAAACCTTTCATTTTTACCATGATCAAGATGCGCATCTTTTGCCATGAACAACGAATGTAGAAAGTCATAACAAGAGGGCAAGACATATGAATGATTATTTTGATGGAAACCCGAGAGGTGCAGGCTTCGATGCCATGTACTACTGGGAACAGTTTCATCCCATTTTATCGGCGATTGCCATACTTATTATTGGTTGGATTATTGCATTAATTGTCGGTGCAGCCATTAAAAAAGGCTTAGAAAAGCTGGGCACCAACCAGAAGCTGTCGCATGCCACCGGGCACCGTCCCAATGTAGAAAGTATTCTGTCCAGAGTTGCCTTCTGGATCATCATGATTATCGCGATTATCGCGGCGCTGAATGTGCTGAATCTGACCAGTGTCAGTGGGCCGTTTAGCAATATGATTCAAAGCTTCCTGGTCTTTATTCCCCAGTTGTTGGCAGCCATTGCGGTCGGTTTTATTGCCTGGATTGTCGCAACGCTGGTCAAAATGGGCCTGCAGCGCGTACTGAATCGTACCCAGCTGGATGAAAAGCTCAGTGCCGATGTCGGGGTTAGCCCGATTAGCCGCAATATCAGTGATATTGTGTACTGGTTAATCCTGCTACTGTTCTTGCCAATTGTGCTGTCGATTCTGGGCTTAAACGGCCTGTTGTATCCAGTACAAAACATGGTGACTGAAGCCATTTCTTATCTGCCGAATATCTTTATTGCCGGCGTGATTATTTTTGTCGGTTATATTCTGGCTAAAATTGTCCGTGGTATTGTCGAAGGTTTAATTGGCAGTCTGAATCTGCAACAGCAGGCGCAAAAAATTGGCCTGTTCAAGAACTCTAACTTGCCGAAGCTGGTCGGTTCTTTTGTTTTTGCCCTGATCATCATTACTGCATTAATCATTGCATTTGAAGCCTTGGGTATTGAGGCGATTTCTCAGCCGGCAACCGCCATGCTGCATGAAATCATGTATGCAATTCCGCATATTATTGCCGCCGGTTTAATCCTGATCATTGCCTATGTGGTGTCACGTTTCGTGGCCAATCTGGTGGTTGAAATTATTTCAGGTACGGGTGTCGATGAAATTCCGGCCAAACTGGGCGTACAACGTTTCCTCGGTACCACCAAAGTATCGACCATGGTTGGTTGTCTGATCGTGTTCTTTACCATGCTGTTTGCCGTGTCTGAAGCGGCCAATCGTCTTGGTTTCGAGCAGGTAAGTGGTCTGATTTCCATGTTCATTTACTTCGGTGCCAATATTCTGCTGGGCGCGGTCATTCTTGTGGTCGGTTTCTGGCTGGCGAATGTGGTGGCCAAAGTGGTCGAGCGTGGTGAATACAACAGTTCACGCTGGTTAGCGACGCTGGTACGCGTACTGATTATGGGTCTGGTCGTAGCAATGGGCTTACGTGCCATGGGCATTGCCGATTCTATTGTGAACCTGGCCTTCGGTTTAACCTTGGGTGCAGTTGCGGTGGCCTTTGCTCTGGCCTTTGGTCTGGGTGGCCGTCAACCGGCAGAACGTGTTTTAACCGATCTGATTGATAAAGCCAAACGCGAAGCCAAGCAGCCGAATCCGTTGAAACAGGAGCAGGACAGTGCGGCCAATAGCGGCTTTATGACCCCAGGAGTAAATCCAATGAACAAACAGGACCCGTCACAAGGGACAAATGCCCCAATGACCACGGATTTGTCGAATACCACACCGGCAACGCTGACCACTGCACCGCAGGAAGATGAAGCATCCGGTGCAGATCAGGTTACACCTGATACGCTGAAGGTGGATCCGGCGCATCCGGCCAATAATAATCCGTTTGGTTCAACTGGTGAAAAAGAACCGGATGTCGATGCACATCAACCACGAAAAGATGACCCGAAATAACCTGTCATCTATCTACAAGGTCGATCAAACTGAGTGTTGATCGACCTCGTTTTTTGTTGAAAACTGGAGAAGCAGAATGACGAAAAAGAAAGCGCCTTCTAATCTTTTTGCACCCGTAGTGATTGCAGGGATTACCCTTGGCTTTTTGGCCAGCGCATATAAATTTATTTTTGCCAAAACTCAAAACCAAAACCAAAATCAAAACCAACCCGGCCAGAGCGCTGATGATTCGGGCGATACCGGGCAAGCTGCGACCAAAGTCGATGATGTTGTATAAATGAACAATTTTTTGTTATAGTAAAGCTTCATAAAAAAGGAATAAATATTTCATATATTTTAGATGCTTATATTTAATCTGTATGAAATATTCAGGGAATAAAATCGACGAAAGTCTATTTGGGGAAGACCTTATGTTAAAAATTAGCTTAAAACAATCAGAACAGCCGGTAGTATTACCAAAGCATATTCAGTGCGCCGTGATGAAAATGCAGCAGACTATTTTACGTGTACAACGCCAGAATCATCTGTGCTTATTGCGCACAGATTATCTGGAATAATTCATCCACCAGTTTTATAAACCATCAGACATATTGGGCGGCGGCATGCGCTGACGCCCAGGCCCACTGGAAGTTATAACCGCCTAAATGGCCCGTCACATCCAGCACCTCACCGACAAAATACAAGCCTTTCTGCTTTTTACTTTCCATGGTTTTGGAAGAAACTTCAGTGGTATCGACGCCACCTAAAGTCACCTCTGCGGTACGGTAGCCTTCGGTCCCTGACGGTTTGACTTCAAAGCTATGCAGGCGCGCTGCAATCTGCTCCAGTTTTTCATCACTCAGCTGCCCGATCGCGCTTTCCGCCTGTTCCGGCCAGATCAGCTGTTGCAGCTCTGCCACCACACTTTTCGGTAAATGTTCGGCCAGTAAGGTACGTAACAGCACTTTCGGCTGGCTGGATTTTTTGGCTTTAAAAAACTCGGCTAAATCCACGGCTGGCAGGAAGTCGATATGAAAACTTTGGCCGACATCCCAGTAATTGGATAGCTGCAGCGAACTTGGTCCGCTTAAACCGCGGTGAGTAAACAGCAAGGCTTCGGTAAAGCTGTTTAGCGCATTGGAAAGTGTCGCTTCTACAGCATTACCACTGAGGCGGGTGGTGACTTCTTTAAAACTGTCGGAAAAGGTAAACGGCACCAAGCCGGCACGGGTCGGATAGACATGATGGCCAAACTGCTTGGCAATTTCATAACCGATTCCGGACCCTCCCAGCGTCGGAATGGACAGGCCGCCACTGGCGATCACCACAGATTCTGCCTGAAAATAACCTAAAGTGGTTGCGACCTGAAAACCCAAATCATCTATGGCGGTCATGGCTTTGACTTCACAGCTGGTTTTAATCTCGACCAGACCGGTTTTGTCACACTCGGCCAGCAGCATATTCAGAATGTCTTTGGCGCCATTTAAGGTAAACAGCTGCCCATGTTTACGTTCTTCATAGTCAATGCCATATTCGCAGACCAGCCCGATAAAATCCCAATTGGTATAGCGGCTGAGCGCGGAAATCACAAAATGCGGATTATGTGAAATATAGTTGCTTGGCTCGACATAGAGGTTGGTGAAATTGCATTTACCACCGCCCGACATCAGGATTTTCTTGCCAACTTTATTGGCTTTTTCCAGCACCAATACTTTGCGTCCGCGCTGGGCAGCCATATAGGCGGTCATTAAACCAGACGCACCGGCACCCAAAACTAGAACATCGTATTGATTTGCTGTTGCCATGTTGCACCGAGAGAAAATGAAAGCGGACTATTATAGACTTTATCGTTTGATGATGCCGCATTTTCCAGATTGAAATGTGCGCAGAATATTTACTTTTCCTATAAAGCAGGAATGGTCTATCAATAAACCAAATCATCGTTAGCAAGGCCACATTTTACTGTTTTAAGGTGATTTTTTACGCGGCAAAGTCGTGTTTATTTGATCTGGTTTTATTTTAAAGTTGTTTTAAATCAATAGTTTAGTATTTATTAAAGGGGCATTGTTGTTCAGAATAAATAGCAATTTTTAGACATATTTTTTATGTCATGACTTTGTCTCTTGGGGAACACAATGAATAAAACATTATTAAGCCTGGCGGTAATTTTGAGTATGGCTCTCACTGGCTGCGGTGGCGGCGGTGGCAGTGACAGCAATACGGCAGCATCTTCAAATCCCTCTGCACCGGCTCCTGTGACGCCAACTTCACCTGGTTCAACACCTGATACCACGCCTGTCACTGCCAGTTTGATCAATGACGTTCGCTTTGCAGATCTGGCCACCGAATTTAGTGCCCAGACTTTTGGTCTGGACAGCTGGAATCCGAAAGCGATGGTGGTGCATCAGGATATTTTGTATGTGGCCAATGACAGCGCCGAGGCAAGCATTTTGCGTTATGACCTGAAAGCCAAGCGAGTCTTGAGTTCGATCCATGCCCAGAATATTTCCGGCATTGGTCGGCCGTGGAATCGGTTGTTTGATTTAAGTGTACATAACGACCGCTTATATGCGGCTTCTTATTCGTCTAACCGGGTCGATGTCTTTGATTTAGGCTCAGGCGAACCACAATTTCTGATGTCGTTGGGAACCGGCAGTTGGTCGGGTGATCAGCACAATACCGTGGTGGTGCATCCCATGTCGGTGGCAGCGAATGATCAATATGTATTTGCCACAGATACGCATAGCCGGATTAATGTCTGGAAGCAAAGTGAGATCAGTAGCACCAATCATTTAAAAGCCAAAAAATATGCACGTTTGTCCTTGCCGAACTGTGGTTATAACTGTAGTGCGCGTTTGGAAGCTGTCGGTAATTTGCTGTATGCCAGTTTTAATAATGGCATGAGCTATGTATATGACCTGACTCATCTTGAAGAAGGCGCAACAAACGTGGCGGCGACACGACAGGAAAATGTGGGAACACGGGTATTTCATGCCGCGGATGACCAGCGTTTTTATGCAGCCCATACTTCAGGCCGGATCGACAGTTCAGCTTTACCAAATACGCAAAATCTACAGAATATTTTTCCAGCCGCAGAAGAAAGTTTTTATAAATATCGTACGGCAGGGGCGAGTACCGATCAGCAACTGGCCGGTGCCTTAGATATTCAGGTTAGTCAGGAACATTTATTCAGCCTGTTTAACGGCAAAATTGTCATGATGCCGCTTAAGCGATTGCAGCAGTTCCAGTCCAATACTGCTGCCACAGTCACGGCACTCAAGCAGCAGCAGGCCCAAAGCCGCAGTTATGTGCTGCAAGATGGGGAAAGCTGGGAAACCCTGACCAATGAAAACCTGCGCCATTTTTATATGGATAATATTTTATCGGAAAATTTACAGCATCAGCTTCTGGCCTTGCAAAGCTATAGTGCGGCACCGGTCCGTGATCTGGAAATTCACGCCAGACTGAAAGATACCGAGCAATGGTTTGTGTTGGCCCGCTTGGACCATCTGGATGCTTTTAGCCAGGTCAAACTCAAACTGAATATCAATGAAAATATGCATTTCCCATTGCTGCAGGGCACAGGTTCGGTTCAGCTAAGAAATTTAGGCAACTTCCAGCAGTTACCGGCAGATTTACTCGAGTTAAAAATCAGCTCCGCAACCAATCCGCATGTACAAAAGCTCATGAGTTTAAAGCCGAAATGGAAAATTCATTTTGGCAACTTTGCCCCTGAAACACATGGCAATTGGGGCAAAATTACTCCAGCCTATGCGCGTGAATGGGTGATTATGATTACCAATTTTGCCTATCTGGTGAATAGCCCTGAGTTTAAACACATCTGGTTTAACCATAAAGCGGTCATGGGGCATGACTTCTTTGGCAACAAGGGCCAAGTGGTCGGAGATGGCGGTTACTTTACCGCAGCGGAGTATCAAAAATATTATGATGAGATTATGAACCGTGGCAAAGTGACGCTCGGGGTGACCACCGTGGGCGGCGGTTTAGGTGGACGAAATGTGCTGGGAGTCGATACCTGGCTGTTCTATGCGCATTATTTTAATACCAGTATTGGCATTGTGGGCCATGAGTTCGGCCATCACTGGGGCAGCCACGACAGCGCCTGGGCCAAAGGTGGCTATGGTTTACAGGAAATTAATCAGCAATTGCATCAATATTTACAGCGTAAACAGCGCTTGCCGTATATGGACCCAGAGCTGAATAAATTCCACTTAACGCCACGGGCTGAGCTCTATAACGGGGTCGCAGAAAATATGCGCCGGCCACGTCCGGATTCACATGTGAATCATCTGGAGCGCTATTTTGCCGCCAATCCATTGCCAGAGACCAATCAGCCTTAAGTTTTGATTTTCCTTCCATCCAGTTGAAACTGTATCCGCTGGATGGAAGCCCGATTGAGGACGTCACAACAGATGAACTTTGAATTTCACAGCACATACAGATCATCAACAAAACTTTCATCAGACTTTTTTATGATCTGTTTATATGAAGATGTCGAGCTTCAACTTGACGCAGTTGCACTTTGATTGGCTTAACAATAAACAGAAATGTCGGCTAGGCATCTACATCTGGTATCGGACTTTATAAAAAAGGAAAAAATCAATGAATCAAACCGCGGGGCTGGATCAGCTCAAACAATACAACCTGATCACCTATATTCTGTATATCGCCGGCTTTTTTGTCGGTGTTACGCCAATTATTGCCATTATCATGAATTATTTAAAACGCGCGGAAATGCGTGGTACCTGGCTGGAAAGTCATGTGAACTGGCAAATCAAAACCTTTTGGGTGACGCTGATTGCCTATCTGGTCGGTGCGGTTCTGACCACCATTCTGATTGGTTTTATTGTGCTGTTGCTGGCCTTTATCTGGCATATCTACCGTTTGGTGAAAGGCCTGATGGCGCTAAACAATAACCAGCCGGTATCATAAATAGACTGCACTTGAAGCTAATGCTTTAAAACGCGCGTCCCTGTAGCCCGCCAGTATGGATCAGTAAAATTTTCTGGTCTGGCCCAATTTTATCTTGATCAATCAGATCAAAGATGCCGCGCAGCATTTTGCCGGTATAAACCTGCTCCAGCGGAATATTATAACGCTGCTCAAACGTCTGAATAAACTGGATTAATTCGGGTGTGGTTTTGGCATAACCGCCACAGCAGTAATTATCCAGAATATGCCAGTTGCGTTTGGTCGTGAGCTGCGCGACCTCATGAGTTAAAAAATCACCTTTTAAGGCCGAAAATCCCAGCAATTGCTGATGTTGCTGGCTGGCCTCAATCAACCCGGCAAACGTGCCACCCGTACCGACGGCACAGCAGATTAGATCGAATTGCGCATCTTCCGCTGTCAGAATTTCCCGACAGCCTTGAACCGCCAGCGCATTGGTGCCACCTTCCGGAATCAGATAAAAATCGGGATATTGCTGTTGCAGGTGCTGCAAAAAATCGGGCTGATCTTTCTGGCGATAGGCATTGCGGGAGATAAACTCCAGCTGCATGCCAAATTGCTGCGCCGTAGCCAAGGTTGGGTTTAGAGGACGCTGCGCCAGTTCTTCACCGCGAATCATGCCTAGACTCTGAAAACCAAACTGGTGTGCGGCAAAAGCGGTTGCAGCAATATGATTGGAATAGGCTCCGCCAAAGGTCAGTACTTTTTCAAACCCCTGTTGCCGGGCGGCCAGCAGGTTGTATTTCAGTTTAAAAAACTTGTTGCCCGAAATCTGCGGATGAATCAGATCCAGCCGCTTGATGCTGATGCGCTGGTGGCGATATTCAATGTGCTGATAAGGCACCTGCTGGGCAATAGAATCAAACATAGACAGAACGGAACGTTTTTGACAATTCTAACTGAAAACGGGGCGCGGTCAGTAAAGACATTTAAATAATCTCTCACGATAAAAGCCGGATCGGGCTTGCATAAAAATAGTAACTGTGCAAAAAATAAACGGATAGACTTTGCAGAAAGGGAGAATAATGATGAAAAGAATCATCTTCCTGCTTATTTTAATCCAGGGCGCTTTACTGGCGGCTTGTGACCCGACCAGAGATTTAAACCAGCCCAAAACGGAAGAAACACGCAGCATGATTATTGGCGGTGTGCCGGTGCATGATCAGGATTATCTGCTGCCCAAGCAAGAAGCGAGTGTGAGGCCAGAGCAGACCGATCCATCACAGATTTATTAATATTGTATTTAATTGATGATCTTGAAAAGCGCTCAGGCCATGCTGGTATCTGGGCGCTTTTTTATGGCAAGCAAATTTCAGCGGATTGATTAAAATACGGAGTGAATTTTATAAGGTCAATGCAAATATTTGTAGTGAAAAATATCGTGAAAATCAAAACAACTGGTAAAAAATAGGAAGATATTCAAAGCACTTGCTTGTAAAATGCCGGCAGATCATTGTATTGGATAGGACTGTGGAATCCGTTTTTATTTTGGGATCAATTGCGCTGGCATTGATGTTGGGGGCCATGAGTCCGGGGCCAACATCAATTTATGTGGCGAAAAACTCGATTGCGATTTCACGTCAGCATGGTCTGTTTACCGCGCTGGGCACCGGTTTGGGCGCAGCCATCTTTGGTTTGCTTGCGGTGCTGGGCTTACAGGCCTTTTTACTGGCTGTGCCATCGGCTTATCTGGCCTTAAAAATTTGTGGCGGTTTATACCTGCTGTGGCTGGCATTTAAAATTATTAAACATGCCAAAGACCCGATTCAGGCCGATCATGCTGCCGGCACGCAAATGTCCTTACGCCGTGCTTTTATGACCGGTCTGATTACCCAATTGTCGAATCCTAAAATTGCCATTGTGCTGGCCAGTATTTTTACCGCGCTATTACCCAAAGAGATTCCGCTGTATTTTTATTTTGTCCTGCCTATTCTGTGTTTCTTTATTGATGCCGGCTGGTGTTCCTTGCTGGCGGTGGCACTATCGGCGGAAAAACCGCGCGCAGTCTATTTAAAGTTTAAAAAAATGTTTGATCGTGCGGCCGGTGTGGTGATGACGCTATTGGGGCTAAAACTGATTTTTGGTATGAAATAGATGGCTTAAATTGTGTTGATCGTTGATCAACATATCTCAAAAAAGCCTCCGTTTTGTCGGAGGCTTTTTTATCTTAGAACATATTTTCTTCAGAATTGGCAGAAATCCGGTGGATGGATAAATCTGCGCCATTAAATTCTTCTTCCTGACTTAAACGGATGCCCATCAGCAGTTTCAGTACGCCGTAAACCAGGAACCCCCCGGCCAGCGCAATCAGAATTGCCAGCGCTGTGCCGAACAGCTGGGAGATCAGGGATACGCCCCCCATACCACCGAGCCATTGCTGCCCAAAGATGCCAACTGCCAGCCCACCAAAAGCACCACATACGCCATGCAATGGCCAGACACCAAGCACATCATCAATCTTGAGTTTATTCTGGGTATAGGTGAAGAGTTTGACAAACATAATCCCGGCGATGCCGCCAATCACAAAGGCACCGAGTGGATGTACCACATCGGAGCCGGCGCAGATGGCCACCAGACCGGCAAGTGGACCATTATGTAAAAAGCCCGGGTCATCTTTGCCTGCAATTTTAGCGGCTATTGTGCCCCCGACCATCGCCATTAAAGAATTGATCGCTACCAGTCCGGAAATGGCATCCAGACGCTGGGCACTCATCACATTAAAGCCAAACCAGCCGACAATTAAAATCCAGGAACCCAAAGCCAGAAAAGGAATAGACGAGGGCGGATGCGCACTGATACGACCATCTTTTTTATAGCGCCCATAACGCGCGCCCAGCAGAATCACCGCGGCCAGTGCAATCCAGCCCCCCATGGCATGTACCACCACCGAACCGGCAAAATCATGGAAACTGGCACCAAAGCTGTGTGCTAGCCAGAGTTGCAGACCAAAGTTGCCATTCCAGATCATCCCTTCAAAAAATGGATAAATCAGCGCCACCAGAAATAAGGTCGCCAAGGCCTGCGAACGCATTTTGGCACGTTCGGCAATCCCACCAGAAATAATGGCCGGAATCGCCGCTGCAAAGGTCAGCAGGAAAAAACAGCGCATCAGGTTGTAGCCATGATCGGCCGCCAGAGTGGTCGAGCTATGGAAAAAATGCTGGCCATAGGCAATGTAATAGCCCACCAGAAAATAGGCCACCGCAGAAATGGCAAAGTCCGTGAGAATCTTGCTTAGGGCATTGACCTGATTTTTATGCCGAACGGTGCCGAGCTCTAAAAATGCAAATCCGGCATGCATGGCCAGTACCAGCACTGCACCAAGAAGGAGAAATAATAAGTCGATATTTGGCATTGTGCGTTCCAATTGAGTGCACGGGATCAGGAAAAGAAGCTCAGTATATCGAGGCGAATAGATTGTAAAAGAGGGGCAGACTGCGGAAATTTTGATGAAGAATTTCGTGAAATGAATAAGACTCGATATAAAGCACAGTGCGGTTTTTTGCACCAAATCAAGTCTTTTTTAAACGCTGTAAAACTCAATATTATTGGCTATTTTTGAAGGATTTAAATTGATTGATACAAAGATGTGCAGCAGTTTGTATGTTTACGGTGCATTTTGAAACAGGCTGGACTGTTTAGAAAATTTTAAAAATTAAGGCGAAAATTGCTGCGAGGGCTAATGTGGTTGCGTGTAGGAACAGAAAAAGTGCGAAAGAATAGCAAGGAATACTGGATGTAAAACAGCAGAACCCCATTAGCGGGGTTCTGTTTATAAAACTGACTTAGCTCAAGAGAACTGAGTTATTCGGTAAAATGTACTGGAATCCATTGATAGCTTTTGCCATCTTTTGAATAAATATGGCCGATGCCCGGGAATGGTAAATGCGCGGCCGCAATGGTCTGACCGTCTTTGGCATATTCAGCAAAATGCTTGAGACGAGTGGCGACCGCCGCTTTCGGGTCAATATCGAACTCAATGGCGGTTTCAGGCTTATCAAACTGAATGGTATGCGAATGTACAATATCACCAATAAATACCAGTTCCTGCTGCTCATGCTTTAATTTAAAACTGTAATGTCCCGGTGTATGCCCGAATGACGGTTTAAACTCGACACCACCAAATGCTAAAGATTTGTCTGAAAAGACTTTAATATTTTTCGCTTTTTCATAAGGTGCTAAAGCCGCTTTGATTTTTTCCACCGTACCCAAAAAGCCAGCCTGTTTATCTTTAGGCAGTTTTTTTACAGTATTGGGGTTGAGCCAGAAATCATATTCAGTTTTGGCAATATGCAAGGTCGCATTTGGATAATTGGCTACACCATTATTTGAGATGCCACAGACATGGTCAGGGTGTAAATGTGTCAGGAAAACGCCATTCACTTGTTCAGGCTGATGGCCTGAGGCTTTTAAATTGTTATAGATTGAACCTAAGTGATCGCCAAAACAGCTGGCTGCACCGCTATCAACCAGATAAAGCTGACTGCCGGTATTGACCAAAAAGGCATTGACGGAGGTCTGGATGCCTTTGGCTTGATCGGCATAGTATTTTTTCAGAATCTCGCTGACTTCCTGATCTGCCGCACCTTTAAATTGTGAGCGGTTGAGATAGTTGGTGCCATCGAGCAGGGCGGTAATCTGGTAAGGCCCAAACTGATGCTGATAATAGCCCACGACCTGTTTTTGTTGGGGGATGGTTGGCTCAGCCGCTTGGACTGTGGTGAAAGTTGTAGTGCTTAGGGTTAGAGCGAGAAGGATTGGTTTTAAAGTTTTCATGGGTTCTTATAAGTTTTGAAGTGATACATCTTTTTATCATATTTATTGGTGAAATTTACCACTAGTTGAAAGCTTCTTCTCTTGCGCCATAGATGACTCAGGGAGAAGGTTGGGGTGAGGGTTATTAACACTATTTTGTTATGTGCTTTACTTTTGATCTTTCAAAAGTAAGGGAATAATTTTCAGACCTCTCCCTAACCCTCTCCTAAAAGGAGAGGGAATATATCAATATTGATTTAATAAAGGATTCTCCCTCTCCCTATGGGAGATGAGAAGCACTGCTTCGTAAGGGTGAGGGGATAGATAATTAGAGAAATTAGCCTTACTTTTGTCAGGGAGATGAGAAACACTACTTCGCAAGGGGAAGTTAACAATAAAAAAAGCCCCTACATGAGTAAAGGCTCTATAAATCACAAAGACTTACTTATTACATGCAGGCTGTGAACGGTCAATAATTTGAGTACCTTCTACACGGTAACCAATTTGACCCACGAGGAATGCTTGGTTCAGTTGAGTAATGACAACATCTGAAAGTGCCACAGCACAAGAGTCTTTTTCAATTGCACGATCAATAGCAGTTTTGAAATTAGGAATACCTAAAGGGAATAGTACAACAGGAACTTTATCTTCCCCTTTCACACGTTCACCTTTTACAAATTGGTTTGAGTTTAAATTATAGTTTTTGGTAGATGCTACAGTCATATCTGCCATACGAACTGAACAGCCAGTAAATACAATTGTTGACATTGCCAGAACTGAAACTAGTAATTTTTTCATATATACCCCGAATAATTATAAAGATAAAAGCGAGTAGATTTTATATTTAAAGAAATAAAAATCAACAATTTAATTTTAAATTTTGATCTAATTGGAGGTGAGGTTAGAGGTGCTAAACTGAGTTTTTAATAGAACTGTATTATATGAATCTTTAAAGCTTTTCATTTATAAAAAAAGCCCCTACAACGTAGAGGCTTTTTCTCATCTTAATCTAACAATTAAGACACTTTATCACCCGGCTTCGCGCCAGATTCAGGTGAAATCACCCAAACACCGTTGCCATTGCCCGCAGCGAGTACCATACCGTTTGAAATACCAAAACGCATCTTACGTGGTGCAAGGTTCGCCACCATCACCACCAATTTGCCTTTTAAGTCTTCAGGCTTATAGAACTCACGAATACCGCTAAATACGTTACGTGGTTCAGCTTCACCTACATTTAACGTCAATTGAAGAAGCTTGTCAGAACCTTCAACGTGAGCTGCTTCTAAAACTTCAGCCACACGCAGGTCAACTTTCATAAAGTCTTCGATACCAATAATTTCAGCTTCACCGACTTTAGGTTCTGGCTTTTTCTCAGCTGCTTTCTTCTCTTTTTTCTTTTCCGCTTTTGGCGCTTCAGCAGGCGCAGCCAAAGAATCTTTAGATGCATCCACCATCGCTGCGACTGCTTTCGGGTCAACACGTTGCATGAGCGGTTGGAACAATGCAATTTCATGTGCAAGCAGAATCTGCTGACGCGATGCAAAGTTAAAGCTGTCTAACTGTAAGAACGCTTGAACTTGTTCTGCCAATGTTGGAAGTACAGGTGCAAGATAAACCGCCAATTGACGGAATAGGTTGATCCCGACAGAACACACATCATGCACTTGCTGTTCTTCGCCTTCAATTTTCGCAAGCGCCCAAGGCTTTTTCTCATCAATGTATTGATTGGCTTTATCAGCAAGCGCCATGATTTCACGAATCGCTGTTGAGAATTCACGTGCTTCGTATGCTTGCGCGATTGAATCACCAGCGTCAATAAAGCTTTGCACCAGTTCAGGCTCGGCACAGGTTGCACTTAACTTGTTATCAAATTTGGTGTTGATGAATTTGGCACAACGGCTGGCAATATTCACTACTTTACCCACCAAGTCAGAGTTTACTTTCTGCACAAAATCATCCAGATTCAGGTCAGAATCTTCAACTTTATCAGACAGTTTAGAGGCAAAGTAGTAACGTAAGTATTCCGGATTCAAGTGCTGTAAATAGGTTTCTGCTTTAATGAAGGTGCCGCGAGATTTCGACATCTTCTGACCATTTACAGTCAAGAAACCGTTTACAAATAAACCGGTTGGGGTGCGGTAGTTGGCACCTTCCAGCATTGCTGGCCAGAACAGCGCGTGGAAATAGACAATATCTTTACCAATGAAGTGATAGACCTCATTGTCAGAATCTTTTTTCCAGTAATCATCAAAATTCAGGTCTGGACGTTTGGTTTTGACGTAGTTTTCAAAGCTCGACATATAGCCAATAGGTGCATCAACCCAAACGTAGAAATATTTATTTGGCGCATCCGGAATTTCAAAGCCGAAGTAAGGTGCATCACGGGAGATGTCCCAATCGTTCAGGCCATTGTCAAACCATTCATCTAACTTGTTGGCAATTGATACCGGCAAACGGCCTTCATCACGGGTCCATTTTTGCAGGTATTCACCAAAGTTTGGCAATTTAAAGAAGTAGTGATCCGATGATTTTTCAATCGGCGTGGCACCGCTTAACGTCGATTTCGGATTTAACAGTTCAGTGGCGTTATACGTGGTTCCGCAGACTTCACATGAGTCGCCGTACTGATCTTCGGCTTTACATTTCGGGCAGGTGCCTTTAATGAAACGGTCCGACAGGAACATGCCTTTTTCCGGGTCGAACAGTTGTGTCACAGGACGAACGGCAATATTGCCGGCATCACGGTTCTTGAGATAAATTTCTTGCGCGCGCGCCTTGTTGGTGTCGCTATGGGTGGAATCATAATGATCAAAATCGACCTTAAAGCCGGCAAAATCACGCATATGTTCGGCCTGAACATTGGCAATCTGCTGTTCTGGTGAAATACCGTTGGCTTCAGCACGTAGCATGATGGCGGTACCGTGAGCATCATCCGCACAGACATAAGTCACTTCATGGCCCATTGCACGCATGGCACGAACCCAGATATCTGCCTGGATATAACCGAGTAAGTGGCCCATATGGATTGGACCATTGGCGTATGGAAGGGCGTTGGTGACTAAAATTTTACGCACGGATTAACTCTCTCATTCGTATTCATTATGCAATGTCCGCGATTTTACCTTAGATGATGCAGGCTTGCACAAGGGAATCGGTGAATTCTTTTCAGGACCGGATAAAATCTGCATTTCTGTGCCGAAAAAACAGAAAAAACCAAGTCTTTGACTAAGATTTATAATTCCTGTGGCTGCGCTGGCTTAACCTTCGTTTAAATACCCGTTAAACTAGGGCATTCGGTTGTATATCCAGATTTGGAGTAACTTTATGTCGTGGCTTTCTTCACTAAAATCGGTCTTTGCTCCTGCACAGGAGGTGAAAGAGGAAGAAATCCAGAAGGTACTGCAAAACTATGTACTTCCTGCTTCCCAAAACGCACTCAAAGAGCGTATTTCTCAGGTCAATGTACAGGGACAAATCCTGCAATTAACCATCAATACTTATCCGGAAGAAAAACAGTATTTGCAGCAGATTCATGATGAACTAGCCGATGCACTCGAGCAATGCGGCATCAAGGAACTGAATCTGCATGTGGTGCAGCAAAAAACCGGGGCGAAAAAAGAGGGCGGCTGTGGTCATAACCATGCCGAAGGTGAAAGCTGTTCCAGCAAGCCACAAGTTGCAGCAAAATCCAGTCTGCCACCTGTGGTCGATGCTTCGGCAAGTTCAGATGCGCTCAAGCAAGCCAATGCCAACTATCAACCCCAGCAAGAAGAAGCGCCAATTCAAAAAGCTGCACCGCAGCAGCGTGATGTGTCAAAACATCCACGTATTCAAAACGTAATTCTGGTGTCATCCGGTAAAGGTGGGGTTGGAAAATCAACCACTACCGTTAATCTGGCCTTGGCGATGCAACAGTTGGGTCTGAAAGTGGGTGTATTGGATGCCGATATTTATGGCCCGAGTATTCCAACCATGCTCGGCAATGCCGGCCAAACCCCGATGATTGAAGCCGAGCATTTTGTGCCTTTAGATGCTTATGGGATGGCGGTGCTGTCGATTGGTCATTTAACTGGTGATCATAATACCCCGGTGGCTTGGCGTGGACCAAAAGCTACGGGTGCCCTGATGCAGTTATTCAATCAGACCTTGTGGCCAGATTTAGATGTACTGGTGATTGATATGCCGCCGGGAACCGGTGATATCCAGTTAACCCTGGCGCAGCGTATTCCGGTCACTGGTGCCGTAATTGTCACTACACCGCAAAACGTAGCCTTAATGGATGCGACCAAAGGCATTGAGCTGTTTAACCGTGTACAGATTCCGGTGATAGGTGTGATTGAAAATATGTCGACGCACATCTGTTCTAACTGTGGTTTTGAAGAGCAAATTTTTGGGACCGGTGGTGGCGATCAACTGGCCGAGCAATACGATATTCCATTACTGGGCCGTTTGCCGCTGAATGTACAGATTCGTGAAAATGCCGATGCCGGTAAACCGTCTGTGATTGCCGAAGATGATGCAGCCGACAGCTATCGGGAAATTGCCCAGAAAATCATGGATAAACTGCCAAAAGCAGACAAAGACCAGAACCGGATTTTTTAATTCTGTAATGTAGTGAATAGAAAAAAGCTCAATCTTCAGATTGGGCTTTTATTTTAGGCAGATGATAAACCGGATGGCGTCGATTTTTGCTTTCTGGCTTGCAGCACATTAACAGCCACTGCAATCACCACCATGATGGTACCGGCAATATCGGTATAGGTTTCCGGAATAATCATCATTAAGGCACCCACCCCCATGAAAATTCGCCAGAACCAGTTTAAACCGGTTTTGAAATAGCCCTCGACCGCCGCGCCCAAGGCTAGAATCCCAATAACCGAAGTCACGGTAATGCTGACAATGGTGGTCCAGGCCGGGAAGGCAAATTCACGCGCATTAACGGCCACATTGGTGGTATCAATCATCAGCATGGCCGGGTTATATACAAACAGGAACGGCACAATAAAACCGGCCAGTGACAGTTTCAGTGCCTGAAAACCGGTCCGCATCGGGTCGCCGCCAGCAATCCCGGCACCGGCAAAGGCGGCCAGCGCCACTGGCGGGGTGATATTGGCAAACAGACCAAAATAGAACACAAACATGTGCGCTACCAAGGTCGGAATATCAAAATGGGCCAAGGCTGGTGCAGCCATGGTCGCGGTAATGATATAGGCCGGAATTGAAGGCAGGCCCATGCCCAGAATCATGGAAGCCAGCATGGTAAAGAACAGGGTCAGGAACAGGCTGCCCGCACCAATACTCATAATAGATGAGGTCATGACGGTACCGAAACTGGTCAGGCTGACCACCCCAATGATAATCCCGACCACCGCACAGGCCGCCATCACCGATAAGGACTGCCGGGCACCATCGGCCAGGGCATCCAGAATCTCCCGAATTCCCATGCGGGTAGATTTTCTAAAGGCTGCCACAATAACCGTAAGCACAATGGTATACACCGCGGCATAACTGACCGGAATTGACTGGAACAGGAAAAACACCAGCGCCACAATCGGAATCAACAAATGTCCGCGCTCTTTTAGCACTTCTTTAACCCGAGGTAAATCTGCTTTGGGTACCCCTTTTAGGTTGTCTTTCCCGGCACGAAAATGGACTTGGGCCATCACGCCTAAATAATACAACAGCGCCGGCAGGGTCGCGGCTAGGGCGATGGTGCCATAACTGACGCCGGTGGTTTCCGCCATAATAAAGGCACTGGCGCCCATCACTGGCGGTAAAATCTGTCCGCCGACTGAAGCACTGGCTTCCACCGCGCCGGCAAAATTTTTGTGATAACCAATCTTTTTCATCAGCGGGATGGTAAAGGAACCGGTACCGACCACATTGGCCACTGCCGTACCATTAATACTGCCCATAAAGCCACTGGAAATAACCGCCACCTTGGCCGGGCCACCCTGTTTATGCCCGGCCAGGGCCATGGCCAGATCATTAAATAATTTGCCCATCCCCGATTTGGCCAGAAAGGCGCCAAATAAAATAAACAGGAAAATGAAAGTCACCGATGCGCCAATCGCCGATGAATACAGGCCTTCGGTTTTCAGATACATCTGCCCGAAAATATCACTCACGGTATAAGGCCGGGTCAGCAACCGTTCTGGCATCCAGTTAAAATGACTGATAAAAGGATAAGCTAGGAAAATCAGCCCGAGAATTGGCAGCATCCAGCCCATGACCCGTCGTGCTGCTTCGACCACCAGCACCACGGTCATAATTGAAAACACAATATCCAGCACATTGGGAATCCCGCCGCGAGTGGTCATAATGGCCTGATATTCTTTCCATAAATATAAAAATGAAGCGAGAGAGGCGAGGGCCAGAATCCAGTCGAACCAGGCCACATGCTGGCGGGAACTGGACTGTCGTGCCGGATAAAGTAAAAACACCAGTACCAGACCAATGGCCACGTGCGCCGAGCGTTGTAGCAGTTCTGGAAGCGGGTTAAAGGTAATAAACAGATGAAACAGCGAATAGCTGATGGCAATCGCAGCAATAAACCAGCTGACCGATTTGCTAAGAGGTTGGCGCGTGACCGATTCCCGGTCAAATTTTTCCAGCAGGGCCTGCTGTTCTTTTTCATCCAGCTGTTCAATGGTTACTTTTTCTTGTTGTGTCATACGCAGTCTCCTTGACCCCACCATTTCCAGAACGGTCGTTGCTGTACCGAAAAATGCACCACCGTGTAATCAGGAAAATCTTCGGCAATGGGCCAGCGTTTCTGATTGATCTGGAGCTGTCCTTGCATACGGCGTGAAATGGTCCAATGTAATTCTTTTAAATGATGATTGACCTGCATACGTACCTGGCCATTGGCTTGGCGCAGCACAGGATAATGATCCGGTGTACCGGCACCAAAGGACACCAGGTCGGTATGCGTTAAAATAAAATGCTGATCTTCACGCTGATAATGTTCCTGCCAGCGGGTTTTTTCTACCGAATGTTGCCACTGCAACTGAAACTGTTGCGGGCGAATCACACAGCTGGTGTTAGGACCTTTGTGACTCTCTTCAATCTTGACTAAGGTATAACTTTGCGGAAACCACAGGCCGAGCAGGATGACCAGCATCAACAGAAAAAGTGCAGCCCAAACTGCACTTTTGTAGCTGAACATTAAGGTGCTGCCACCTCATCATAATAACGTTTCGCCCCCGGATGCAGCGGTGCAACCAGACCTTGCTGGGCTTTTTCCAGGCTAATATCGGTAGCGGCCTGATGGGCATTGGCCAAATTGCCTAAATTGTCAAAGAAGGTTTTGGTCAGCTTATACACATCATCTTCAGACAGGTCGGAACGTACCACCAAGGCATTCATAATGGCTGCGGTCTGCACATCTTCTGCATTGCCATACGTGCCTTTTGGAATTGCCATTGGCAGGAAGTAAGACTGGTTCTGGGCAATCTGTTTGACTTTATCTGCATTAATACTCACCAGTTGCAGATCAAAACTCTGTTGTAGTTCCATCAATGATGAATTTGGAATACCACTGGTCAGGAAGGCCGCATCCAGTTTGCCACCTTTTAAGGCATCGGCGGCTTCGGCATAACCTAGGTAATCGACTTTGACATCGTCATAGCTAATCCCAAAACCATTCAGCAGGGTACGCGCATTAACTTCCACCCCGGAGTTTTGTGCACCCACGGCAATACGTTTGCCTTTTAAATCTTCAATAGAGCGAATCCCGGATTTTTTTGAAGCCACAATCTGCACATAGTTAGGATATAAAGCCGCAATTTGCTGCACATTGCCAATTTTATCTTTAAAGCTGCCTGTGCCCTGAATGGCTTCGGTCAGACTATCACTCATCACAAAAGCCATTTCGACTTTATTCTGTTTTAGCAGGTTCAGGTTTTCAACCGAAGCGCCGGTGGTCTGGGTTTTGGAGTTAACGCCGTAGGTTTTGTTATACAGTTCGGCCAGACTGGTCCCGATCACGTTATAGGGACCGGAGGCACCACCCGTGGCAATACTGACAAAACGGGTTTGCAGTTTGTCGGCAGCAGCGGCACTGCTTTGTGGATCGGCCTGGGTGTTGTTCTGGCCCGGATCATTGGAACAAGCACTTACACCAGCTAAGGCCAGCGTCAGTAAGGTCAGTTGCGTCCATTTTTTCATTGACTTCTCCTGTGATTATTATCGTCATCCATTGTTGAAATATTGAAAGATTTCAAACTTAAAGCTGGTTCTGGTTATTCTGATTAAGGCAGCTTGTTGAGTTAAAAATTAACCGAATAATTTGAACTTGAACAGTTTTTTTACGCATTTATACAATTAGAGGTGGGTAAAAATGGACTAAAAACTCTTGATTTATTGGAGATGAACGGCCCAGTTTTGATGACTGTTATATATTCTTTAATATGTTTTTAAGTTTATGATAATTAATAATAAATATATTGTAATTGACTGTGTTTTTAGTTGAGGAATTCCTCTGTTTTGCTGCACAATGAGGCCAGTTACAATTTATTTTTTGCCTATGCCTTGCAACTCCATTACATTTGCAGCATTCGCGCATGAGGCTGGCTATGATTTCATGGTTTTTTATTGGTTTGGTGATCACCATCTTGTTGACACCTGGTCCAACCAACACCTTGCTGGCCTCTTCCGGAATTCAGGTCGGCATCCGTAAATCTTTTCATTTAATTCCCGCCGAAGCCTTTGGTTATCTGATTTCCATTACTCTATGGGGCATGCTAATCGGGCAGGTGTCGAGCCAGTTACCGTTATTGCCCACTGTGCTAAAACTGTTTAGTGCGGTTTATATCATTTATCTGGCCATCAAGTTGTGGCGTACTGCCAATGTCGAACAGCAGTTTCAGCAGCCGACCATTCGCGCGCGTGAAGTGTTTGTGGCCACTTTACTAAATCCGAAGGCCTTGCTGTTTGCTTCTGCAATTTTTCCGGCCATCGCCTGGACCAGCGCCGCACATTATGTGGCACATATTCTGATGTTTCTGATCCTGATTATTCCCATTGCATTTTTCTGGACCCTGATTGGTTCCTTTTTGGCCAGCAATAAAATCCGCTGGCTTAATCCGGCCAATCTGCAAAAAACAGCATCCTTGCTGCTGTTCAGTTTTTCAATTCCATTAAGTTATTCAGCGCTTTTAAGGCCTTAAACGCCTCATCTACAGCGGGCAGAAAAGTTGACTTCATGCCTGCTTATTTCCATTGGTGCCGATTTCAGTTAAAGTACAGCGCAGTAAAACATTCGCTTTTGGATAGAAATAAATGGCAATTAAGTCTGATCGTTGGATTCGCGAAATGAGCGAAAAACACGGCATGATTGAACCGTATGCACATAATCAGGTTCGATTTGATGAAAATGGCAACAAACTGATTTCCTATGGCGTTTCAAGTTATGGTTATGACGTCCGTTGTGCACGTGAATTTAAAGTATTCACCAATGTTCATTCTGCCATTGTTGATCCAAAAAACTTTGATGAAAAAAGCTTTATTGATATCGAATCGGATGTCTGCATTATTCCACCAAACTCGTTTGCCTTGGCGCGTACAGTTGAATATTTCCGTATTCCACGTAATGTTTTAACCGTGTGTCTGGGCAAATCGACCTATGCGCGCTGCGGTATTATTGTCAATGTCACGCCGCTCGAACCAGAGTGGGAAGGGCATGTGACCTTGGAATTCTCTAATACCACCAACCTGCCTGCACGTATTTACGCGGGTGAAGGCGTTGCACAGATGCTGTTCTTTGAATCAGACGAAGTGTGTGAAACCTCCTATAAAGATCGTGGTGGTAAATATCAGGGCCAAACCGGGGTAACCTTACCGAAAGCCTGATAGTGGAAACTTAAAATAAAAACAAGCGAGCCGTTGTGCTCGCTTGTTTTTTCTCCAATTCATTCATCGGAAAAACGGGCTTTTTGGCCTGTATTTTTTTGCAATTGATAAATTATTACGCATAATGAACAACAATTATGACTTGGTAATCGCATGTTTTTAAGGATAAAAACACATAAATAAATAGCCAAGTTCTGGATAAATAAAAGAATGATGCGGAGCATCTGGGAATAGGATGGTCGAGATGACTGAATATGGAATTGGCCTAAATTTTAGAAAAAGTTGCTTAGCTGCCTTGGTCGGGATGTTGCTAAGTTCTCCTGCATATGCTTTACAGAATCTATCCGATGAACATCTGGCAAATACCACAGGTGAAGGGATTGCCTTGCTTCCTGAAAATTTCAAAATGGTATTTCAGCGCCCGGATGATGTGTCTGCGGCATCAAGTTATACCCGTAATCTCGATAATCCGGAACAATATGACACCGGTTTTATTCGCATCATTCCGGTAGGTGAAAATTACGATAATTTAACCCTCAGTCAGACTGATGCTGCCAATCAAAGAACCAAAGCGGATATTTTTATTTATGGTCTGGCGCTCTCTGAAACCAATAACAATATGAACCAGCGCTATAGTAATCAGGGGTTTGATTGGGGCAGTGCTGCGAATCCCTGGTTATTTCGCGCTGGTACAGCCGAAAATATCCGTCAATTTGACAGTACGAATGCAGCGGCCGATATCAGTTATATTTCTTTAGAAGCTCCTTTGGCCAAAGTGGATGCTGATGATCAGGACAATAATATTAAACTTGGGCTTTGGTTAGATGCTTTTTCACGCAGCTGGAACTCAAGTAACAAGGTGGACCCAATTACGGGGGCACCTGTCACGACCGATGCGGTCAATGATCCTGACTTATTAAAAAATCAGCGAATTCGTTTGCAATTGGTGGCCAATGGTCTAAGCCTAAGTGGTTCACAGGTTCGACTGTTTCAAACCATGCCTTCTACCAATGCGGTAGAAAGTCAGACTTTAGGTATGGCCAGTCTTATCCGTCTGAATACCAATGATAATCCTGAAGCTCTAATTTATGAAAATACCCAGGCCAATAAAGAACTGCTCAATGCCAGAGGTTTGCGTATAAGTACAGCAACCCTCAATGATGGTACCGCGGTTACGCCTGCACTCGACCGTTCTTTAGCCCCAATTTTCCATGCTGAAGAGGGTTTGTATTTGTATAGCCCTAACATCAATTTAGTGCTCGGCAATATGCACCAACCGTTTATTTTGGGCTCGGAAGGTCAGAATATTATTTTAGAAGTGACCCGCATTCCGAATGTCCCTGAAATTTATAAACAGATTTATACCTATTATGCCGATATTGATGGCGATAACACCGAGATCAACCCTGCTGACTATAAAGGCTCAACCTGTAATGTTGCTTATTGTGGCTCTAATATTTCCCAAGTACTTTCAGGGGCAGGAACCACCAACTATCAGGGAACCAATGCAACACATAGCAGTATTTCAATTGGTAGTGTGACACGTGATCCGACCACGAATCTGTTAAAAGCCAACACTGCGAGCGATTCTACCGGTGTGGTATTTAGAAGCCCGCATGCAACTACAGCACCTGTGAACTTGGGCTCGGTGGCAATTGATGGTGTGCTGATCCAGCACTTGAAGTTTAAGACCACGGGACTATAAGAGGGAATTTGAGATGCTGAAAAAAATCTGTTTTCCACTGGCTCTTTGTGTCAGCACATTCAGTTCTGCTCAACTGGTCAGTTTAAATCAAGATGAACTGTTAAATACGGTCGGGCAGGGCGGTGCCGATTTAAGCTGGACGCTTTCTTTAAACCATAAATATGCCAATGACATGAGTCTCAAGAATATTTCCGAACTCAGTAATGGTGAGGTCACTACGGCAAATTATCAGTATGAATGTAGCAATGATGTGTTATGCCGTTTTGCTTTTTCTCCCAATAATCATCGTGATGAAAATGGTCAGAAGTGGCTGGTGTTTAAACAGATTCAAGGCACGATTCAGATTGATAAATTCTCCTTGGAAGGCACCACCATTATTAATAAGGATAAAAATCCACAAACAGCGATGCTGCTTAAATTTTATGATAAGCATCCTCTGAAAATCAGGAATCTAGGTTTTGCGAGTCTGGCGGTTGAGTCAGGTAATGAAGGTTATTTAAACAATACCCGATATACCACCTATAACAATGGTTCTCAGGTTCCTTCATTTGATCAGGGACAGGAACAGGGATTTATGGGACTGAATGTTCATGGCAACTTGCATCTGTCAGGAGATATCAAAATTTTCAGTTATAACTGCTCAGGAGCTGCAACCAGCCGCTGTTAAGCGTTGGGATTTCAAAAGGACATTGAAATGAATAAAACAATAAAATTAAATGTACTTGCCTTATCTATCTGTTTAGCTCAGCAGGCATACGCACTACAGCCTATTTCTGATCGTAGTCTCAGTCAGGTGACAGGGCAGGATGGTATTTCTATTACCCATGAAGTTTCGAAGGTGACAATTGATCAATTGAACTGGGTGGACTATCACAATACCGGCAGTATGAAACTGGGGATGCATGATATTGAAGTGCTCAGCTCGGGGGGGCAGAATATTAAAAGTACCCTTGATGTTGACGTTGGTACCACAGCAAATGGTGTCGGCATGCATATCCAGGCGAGTATTTCACCATTTAAATCTACGGTTCAGAACATCATGCTCATTTGTGAGCCGAACTGTGGTGATAACCAAACGGATCAGAACCTGGGGTCTTTAAGCTTTCATACTATTTCACCACTACGTTTTAACTTAATTACCAGTAATGGATTATTTAACCGGAATGATCTGGCTCATTTAGATTTTGAGCTTAAAAATGCCAGTATTTCTTATGGTCTAAATGGCCAGAACCTGACCTTAAAAGATTTTAACTTTAACCTGTCTGCAGATGGGTATATGTATTTGGATCAGGATGAAGGGATTGTGCTGGCAACTAAAAACAGTCCTACTGGCCAAGACCATATTGTAAATTTAGGACGGGTAGAAGATCTGACCAATGTATCCGATAACCGGTCAGGAGCAACCAATCCAGGGGTGAATATCGATTTACGTTATGGTCCAGAGGGAAGCCAGAATAACCTGATTCGTATGGGAGCTTCTGGAGCAGTGACCAATGGTAAGCTCTTTATTAATGCCAACCAGGCTGGAATTGGGAAGTTTAATACGGTTAGTCGTAATTCAGGCGATTTGACTGAAACAACACGGCAAGCCGGTGGTTATGATATAGCCGGTCTGGGTGGTTTACATCTGGGTATGTCTGCCGAATTTACCCGAGAAGGCAACCCGCTACTCAATGGCAGGGCTCCGACTACACTCGAGATTGGGCATACAGGTACAGGCAGCTATGCAATTGAATTTTCTAACTTATCGCCACTTGCAGTACGTGATAGTAATAATGTTGATGATTTGACTAAACGCAACGCCTATATTGATTTTGGTGATATTTTTATTAATACCGTTCAGGCCAAATCTTTAAACTTTATTATCAATGAGAATATGCAAAAGGTGCTGGGCAGTAATACTCTAGAATTGATTTATAACATTAGCCCTGATCAGAATGCACAAAATTTAGCGCTTATTGCGGTGCGAGGTATGGATTTTCAGGCCATCGCGCGTAAGGCCAGATTCATTTCAGATAACTCAATTGATGCCATTACCGCAACTTCTGATGAATGGGGAATTGGTATTCCAATCTTTAACTTAAATACCAACCTGGCTTTGTATGCAAAAAATTATAGTCGTAATGGCGTTGACCGTTCTGGTTTAGGCTATAACCTGGCACTTTCGACGGAAGGCTATGGTATTGACCAGAAAACAGGTGCACCAAGTACAACCTCTATTCTGATTATTGATGGTGCGACCGGTAAATACAGTGGTGAAGAAGTCAACTATTATGCGGGCCTAAGAAATATAGATGCGTACCTGAAATCGGATGGGGTGATTGGTTTTGAAGAAGATGGCATTTATGTCAAGGCAGATAACTTGCTGCTGGCTGCAAAAGCTGAAATTGCAATTGGTCAGTTGCCTGGCTCTTTATATAACTGTGCTGAAGTGGAGTGCCAGAACCGGGTAGTTCCTATCGATAACTTTGCCAGAAAAGATGACATCTTGGCTTCTTTAGCCTTCAAGCTTGATGGTAAAGGTGAACTTATGATTATTCCTGGTCTTGAGTCCACGAATGCCACACCCGATACTAATTTTTTATCTTTAAAAGCAAATTTTGAATTTAATCCGATTGCAGAGACAGATAAAGATGATCCAAGTGTTTTGGGCAGTTATATCAGCCTGATTAATGAAGACCAGAATGGCGTCGGGACTAAAACCTCCAGTGTAAATTTAAACAAAATGCAAGGTCATGTCGGTTTAGATGCCCGTGTTCTAGTGAAACAAGATACGGTGGTCTTGGATAATCAGGTGAACTTTAATTATAAAGCGACAATGCAGCCTGGATTGGGACAAGCTTTTAAAGCAGAAATGGCGATGTCTCCATCTGGAACGATGCAAAAAATTGCTGATTTTGCCATTCCTGGTGGCAATATGCGTAGCACTTTAGGGATCACACCACGCTAAGTAGATGAAATTGGCTTAAGGATTTGAGTATGAAAAAAACAATAATGTGGGCTCTTATAGGTTCAGCTTTATCCATGACGAACACAAGTCATGCCTTATCTGTGCTTGAAGATGCTGAATTATCGGATGTGACAGGACAGGCTCTATTTTCTGTCGTGAAAGAAACAGATGCTAGTCAAGGTTTAGATTTTTTTAAACTGGGAATTGATGCTGAGTTATCACTAAATGCCAATATTAAATCCTTGCAACTTGGCTGTGGCGGTGAAAATGGTGCGGGTGCTTGTGATATTGATATCTCTGCACTGTCATTGGGCTGTGTGGTGGGCGCGAGTGGAAATTGTATTACCTTACCTACCAATATTGCAGGACAGCCCAAAGGCCAAGATTTTGATAACAGTTTAAGTAATCAAAAAGAGTTAAGAGATTTTGTCTTAACGAATCCCTTTTTCCAATTTGCGATCAAAGGAGGCGACCAAGCTGCAACTCGTGAAGTGGTCGGGGTAAGAGTGGGTGCGGATAAAGCCCAAGGCCCGATGAGCATTGGTGCTATGAATAATTTTAGTGGTTATTTAACTGGAATCAATAATTTATATATTCAGGCACAAACCAATGTGGCGGTTACCTGTAAGCAGGGAACAGCAAACTGTTCCGATGCAGATGCTTCAAAGTATTCTCAAGATTTCGTTGGTGATTATGGTCGTCTTGCTGGTGGTAAAAAGCAACAATATGAAGCAAGTGCATATTTAGGGGTTAAAAATGCTGAAATCCTTAATCTTCTTTTTGGTTCTGTAACTGTGGAATATCGTGACCAGACGATTAATACAGCAGCAGCTCAACGGGAAAACTTAGGTATTGTCGCAAACGGAAATCGTATGACCCAAGTACAAATCCATGGTTTGCAATTAGGAAGCTTGGTCGATGATGTTGTACAAAATCTGACAATTAACCAAATGTGTACCGGTCATGATCCTGGCAAGTGTAGTGCTATTGGTACAGACACGATTGGAAATACGTTATTGCCTTTATTACGTACAGGAATTAAAATTTATATGAAACAGGAAACATTAAAAGGTTTAAATCTTCCTGTTCCTGAGCAAGGTACTTTGGAGCTGGATGGTGCTTATAGTACTAAACTCACCAATTTATTAAATGCCTATGTCTTGCCTTATAATTTAGGCAATGTACATCAAATTGATGTTGACTCTAACTTGTTTGGTATTGCCTTAACTTCTTTAGGGAATGGTATTCGTTTCCCTGGTTTTGCTGAGGATGCAAAAGCAACCAAGGGATGGTCAATGTATTTAGAAGATGCTTTTACGATTAATATTAATCAGCCTTTAACTACCTTAATGTCCAATATTGTACAAACCGGTTTGGCTGCTCAAGGGAATATTACAATGCTTGAGCAACCATACCGTAATTGCTATGGAAGTATGAAGTTCTGCTAAGCCTTAAAACTAAAAAATCCCGCCGAAGCGGGATTTTTTATATACAAAGACTTATTATTTTGCGAGCTTCGCCAATAACTCATCTTTGCTTAAGTTGGTTGATTCAGCATCACGGCGACCTTTATATTCAAAAGTACCCGCATCTAAACCTTTTTCACCAATCACAATACGGTGTGGAATACCGGTTAACTCCAGATCAGAGAATTTCACTCCTGGGCGTTCATTACGGTCATCCAGTAGTACATCATAACCGGCAGCACTTAATTCTGCATATAAGGCTTCTGCAGCTTCTAATGTGCGCGGTGACTTGTGTGCATTCATTGGTACAATTGCGACTTCAAATGGAGCAATGGCAGCTGGCCAGATAATCCCTTTCTCATCATAATTCTGTTCAATTGCAGAAGCCACGACACGGGTCACACCAATACCATAACAGCCCATGGTCACTACAAATGGTTTGCCATCTTCGCCTAACACTTTACAGTTCAGTGCTTCAGAATATTTTTGGCCCAGCTGGAAAATATGGCCCACTTCAATTCCGCGTTTAATTTGAAGTACACCTTTACCATCTGGAGATGGATCGCCTTCCACCACATTACGTAGGTCATAGACTTCAGTAAACTGTGCATCACGCTCCCAGTTCACACCCGTAGCGTGTTGATCTGCGGCGTTGGCACCTGCAACAAAGTCAGACAAGACAGAAGCAGCACGATCGACAATCACGGTCATGCCTTTTTCAACCAAGCCTTGTGGACCTACAAAACCAGCGGTCAGACCAAGCGCAGCAATTTGCTCTTCAGTAGCGAAGGTTAATGGCGCTGCAATTAAAGGATGTTTTTCAGCTTTAATTTCATTCAGTTCATGGTCACCGCGCAGGAACAGGGCAATCACCGGAACAGTGCCATTTTCATCGGCAATGCCTTGTACCAGTAAAGCTTTAACAGAATGCGCAGGATCAGTACCGAGGAAGCTTGATACATCCGCGATGGTCTTTTGATTTGGAGTATCTACAACAGTTAAGGCTTGGCTTGGCGCTGCGCGCTCACCGACCAGAATCGCTTCCGCCATTTCAATATTGGCTGCGTAATCCGATTCAGTCGAGAAGGCGATATCATCTTCACCGCTGTCTGCCAGAACGTGGAATTCATGGGAACCTGAACCACCAATTGAGCCGGTATCGGCCTGTACCGGACGGAAATCCAGACCAAGACGGCTAAAGATCCGGCAGTAGGTGTCATACATGACATCATAGGTTTCTTGCAAAGAAGCCTGATCAACGTGGAAAGAATAGGCATCTTTCATGATGAATTCACGTGAACGCATCACCCCGAAACGTGGACGGATTTCGTCACGGAATTTGGTCTGAATCTGATAGAAGTTCATTGGCAGCTGTTTGTAACTTTTCAGCTCAGTGCGTGCCAGATCGGTAATCACTTCTTCATGGGTTGGGCCCAGCACAAACGGGTTGTTGTGACGGTCGGTAAAACGCAGTAATTCCGGACCATATTGCACATAACGGCCCGATTCTTCCCACAAAGATGCAGGCTGGGTCACTGGCATAAAGGTTTCTAAAGCGCCGGCGCGGTTCATTTCTTCACGGACAATCGCTTCGACTTTATTTAATACGCGTACCCCCATCGGCAACCAGGTATACAGACCTGAAGCCAATTTACGGATCATCCCCGCACGTAACATGAGCTGATGTGAAATCACTTCAGCATCATTTGGGGTTTCTCTTAACGTAGCAAACAAAAAGCGACTCGCGCGCATGGAAACTGTCCTGATAATTAATCGTGAAAGCAGAGATTATACGATAAAAAAATGAGGTGAACATTCGGAATGTCACCTCATTGTGTTTTCTTCTGACTCAAGACATCAATTTGCGGCTTTGGCGCAGCATGAAATTCTTGAAATCATCCAGATAGGTGAAGATGACGGGCACCACCACCAGCGTGAGCAGGGTCGAGGTAATCACCCCGCCAATTACCGCATGGGCCATGGGGGCACTCTGTTCGCCGCCTTCACCCAGACCGAGTGCCAGCGGGACCATGCCCATTACCATGGCAGACGTGGTCATTAGAATCGGGCGTAAACGGGTTTTACCGGCCTGAATAATCGCCTCATAACGCGGCTCACCTCTGTCCATGGCCTTTTTAATAAAGTCGATCAGCAGGATGGCGTTCTTGGTGACCAGTCCCATCAGCATGATAATCCCGATAATCGAGAACAGGTTCATGGTGGAGTTCAGCAGGAACAGCGCCAAAAACACCCCAATCAGCGACAGTGGCAACGAGGCCATAATCGCAGCTGGGTGAATAAAGCTGTTAAATTGCGAGCCCAGCACAATGTAAATAAACACAATCGACAGGGTGATGGCGGTCAGTGCATAACCCGCAGATTCAGCCATATCGGCATTGGAACCTTGGGTATCGAAGCTGTAACCCGGCGGCAATTCAAAGTTGTTTTGAATGGCTTCAATGTCCCGGCCAATATCACCAGCTGGGCGACCTGCGGTATTGGCTTCGACCAGAACCTCACGGGCCAGATCACGACGGTTAATCTGTGAAGCGCCGAGGTTTTCTTCAAAGCTGGCCACACTGGCCAACGGCACCAGAATGGCTTGACCATTGGCATCGGTTTTTTGTGAGGTCAGCGACATTTGCTGGACATCACCCGGCAGGCTGCGGCGGTCTTCAGTCAGACGGACATTTACATCATAGGTTTCGCCGTTTTCATCTTGCCAGGTGGTGACGTCATCGCCGGCAATCAGCGGACGAATCACGTTGGCAATCTGGTTCACAGAGAGGCCTAAATCACTGGCCAGTACCCGGTTGATTTGCACTTCCAGTGTTGGTTTCGGTTCTTTCAAGGAGCTTTCCAGATCGACAATACCGTCTACTTTGGCAATTTCCAGCATAAAGCGGTCGGAAATCTGTTGTAGCTGGTTTAAATCCGGCCCTTTAATCGAAATCATCACCGGTTTTTGCCCGCCCGATACGGTTTCATCTGCCGAGGCCACCGAGGTGACGCGAATGCCAGCCACGGTTTGCAGCCGTTCACGGAATTCATTGTTCAGCTCGGTTAGGGTCTGTTTACGCTCATTGCGCGGTGTAACCTTCACGCGTAAATTGACATGGTTTTTACCGCGGTCAGTCAGACTGTTAACCGAACCATAGGTAGAAATAACCTGTGGATGCTGGCGAATAATCTGATCGACCTGTTTCAGTTTGGCCTGTGAATATTCCAGCGAGGCATCCACCGGAGTTTCAAACTTAATCCGGATTTCACCTTTGTCCGGCACCGGTACAAATTCGGTACCAATCAGTTTGGATAAACCGAGTGCGCCAAATAACGAGGCCACCGCAATCAGTAGGGTAATCAGGCGGAAGCGTAAGGCCAGTTTCAGCAGCTTTTCATAGACATGACTGAGATTGTCCAGTTTGTTGGAAATCCAGTTCAGGAAACGTTTCACCCGGCCTGGCTGTTTGTTGGGGTTTTTACGCTCGGCCCAGTGTGCCGACAGCATCGGGTCCAGGGTAAAGCTAACAAACATGGAAATTAAAACTGCGGTACTGACCGTGACCCCAAACTGATAGAAGAAACGGCCAATAATCCCGCCCATAAAGGCCACCGGCAGGAATACCGCAACAATGGTCAGGGTGGTGGCCAGAACTGCCAGACCAATTTCTTTGGTACCATCCAGCGCTGCGCTAACATGATCTTTGCCCATGTCGGCATGACGGACAATATTTTCCCGCACCACAATCGCGTCATCAATTAGCAGACCAATACTTAAAGACAGGGCCAGTAAGGTCATCATGTTGATGGTAAAACCAAAGGCCCAGATAAAGGTCAGTGTGCCGAGCAGGGCAATTGGCAGGGTCAGGCCGGTAATGGCGGTGGAGCGGAAAGAGCCTAAAAACAGCAGGACGATCAGTACTGCCAGCGCTGCACCTTCAATAATGGTCCGGGCCACATCACGGATACTGCCGCGAATGCCTTTGGAACTGTCGACCACCACTTTGGCTGTGGTGCCCTCAGGCAATTGTTGCTGAAGGTCATCCAGCACTTTATAGGTGTTATCGACCACCTCAATGACATTAGAATCTGAACTGCGCAGAATATCCACCGCAACCGCAGTTTTGCCATCTAAAAAGGCACTGGACTCTAGCTCGGCCTGGCTATCCTGAATGTCAGCGACCTGTTTCAGATAAATCGGTGCACCATTTTTATTGGCAATAATCAGGTCCCCAAAGGCCAGCGGATGGATAACCTTGGAGTTAATTTCAACCACCAGCTCGCTGTTGGCCTGTTTCAGGGTGCCGCCCGGCACTTCAACATTTTCTGCTTTTAGGGTGTTGATGACCTGATCTACGCCAATCCCGAAACTTTGCAGTTTTTCTGGTTGTACTTCAATCCGGATCTGGCGCTGTGCATCACCGAGTAAATTGACTGTTCCCACTCCCGGTACGGTGCGCAGTTGCGGCACAATGCGCTGGTCCAGATAAGCACTTAAATCACGCAGTGACATCTGCTCGGATTCAAACACAATCGACATAATCGCGTTGGCCGTCGGGTCGTAGCGCTCCACCACCGGGTCCTGGATTTCATCGCGGAATTCGGCAGTGACACTGGCAATTTTATCGCGTACATCCTGCGCTGCTACGGCAGAAGATACATCCAGATTGAACTCGGCAATAATGGTGGAAAGGCCCTCACTGGACTGGGAAATCACCTGTTTGAGACCGGAAATGGTGTTGATCTGATCTTCCATTTTCTTGGTAATTTCAGATTCAACCGTTTCCGGCGAGGCGCCCGGATAGTTGGTATAGACCACCACAAACGGAAAGTCGACATCCGGAAATTCTTCAACGCCCATACGCTGCCAGGAAGCCAGGCCCAGCACCATCAGACACAGCATCATCATGACCGTAAAAACGGGATATTTGACACTAATTCGGGTAAACCACATAGTTTTCTATCCTGAGGCGTTTTCGGCGGTCTGGCTGATGCTGACCGGTTGCTGTTCATTCTGCGGACTAAATTTGACCCGACTCACTAAATCGCTGGCCTGCAATCCGCTTACAATAGCGGTATTGTCACTATAGCGCTGCTCGAGCACGTGAATATCGACCCGGACAATCTTGTTCTGGCGAATGACCCAGACATAAGGTTTGTTTTGTATATCCTGAATGGTGTCTAAAGGAATCAGCTGACCGGAAATCGAGTTGGACGAAATAATATTGCCTTCAACAAAGGCGCCGATGCTGAGCGAGTTGATGGATTCATTGGGTGTGGCAAAAAACTCGATCTGACGGCTGGCCAGATCGGCAATCGGAGATACCCGGCTTAAGGTGGCGGTCAGTTGGGCCGGATTGCCCTGAATTTTATATTCAATCTTTTGGCCGACCTTGAGTGCAGACTGCTGGTCACTTGGCAGTTTGGCCTGAATTTCCAGCTGGTCCGGATTAACAATTTCAAACAGGGTCTGGCCGGCAGAAACCGTCTGGCCAGGTTCGACCTGACGCTGGGTAATCACCCCGCTAATCGGGCTGAGAATGGTGCCATCGCGATCGGCTTTTTCGGCAATATCGACGTTGGCCTGCTGGGCACGGACATTTTCCAGCTGGGCACGATAATCGACCTGACTTTGTTCATATTCGACTTTGGAAATAAAGCCCTGATTCAGCAGGCGACGTTTACGCTCCATCATCACCCGGGCCTGATTGGCTTGTGCCTGCGTGGAGGCAAGGTTGGCGCGTGCTTGTGCCAGACGTGCGGCATTATCCTGATTGTTTAAACGGACCAGCACCTGACCTTTGCTAACCCGCTGGCCCACTTGCGCATTGACTGTACTGGCGGTGGCAGTGACCTGTGCCTGAATGCTGCTGTGTTGTACGGCACGGATGGTGCCGGTAAAGGCAGTTTTGGACACCGAGTCACCGGTTTGTACGGCCACCACATCATCCTGAATCAGTTCAATGGTTTCTGGTTCGCTACGGGCCTGTTCCGGTTCTGAGTTCTGGCAGGCGGTCAGTAGTAGACACAGGCAAAGTGTACTGAAGCCGAGCAGGGGCGTGCGAAAACGGGTAGAAGTATGTGATATACGCGGTGCTGGTCGCATGCATATTTATCCTTATTTTTCTTGTCACATGACAATTCAATTAAAAACTTCACTTTATTCAAGTGCTTTTAAGCGAGTAATAATTCTGTCGTATTCTGCCTGTGTTTTTCGATAGCTCGTTTGTAACGATTGAATCTGCTGTCTTTTCTGATTTAAGTTGGTCAGGTTGTTGTTTAAATTGTTTTTCAGCTGTTCCGGGACCGGTTTGACTTTGCGCAGATATTCCATTTCCTGACGTTTAAACACAATCCGGTCATTCTGTAATTGTTTTAACTGTTCCTGCTGAAAGGCAATCTGCTTTTTAATATGTGCCAGCGCATTGTCACGTTGCTGGGTAGCAATATGACTGTTGGTATAGGCCTGTTTTAGTTTTAAATCCTGCTCGCGCTGACGGGCCTGCGCGGCACGTTGTGGCGCCTGACGGGCATCGGTTTCGCTATTATAGGGACGCGCGCGCTGAATCACCTGCATATTGCGGTCCAGCGCCTCATAGCCATAGCGGATATGGTTTGGCGTAACGTTACTGCTGATATTGGCCACGCCGTTTTTATCGTAGTAGCGATACCAGGCCGGCTTGTTATCGGTATTGGCAGACAGCTGTCCCATCTGTAAAGCCAGCAGCAAGCCCAGTAATGATTTACTGAACAATGATGTATGCGCCCTTTTTGTGAGAGCTTTTTGAAAAAAAGTACGCACAAGCTTCCCCGAGATAAAGTTGACTAATTTACTTATTTTTAAGTCTTTAAACTGTTATATTAGACCAGAATCAGAAATTTAAAAAATACAATAGACAAAAAAAAATCAATGGTCATGGAAAAGTGTGAAGCAGTTATACAAAGTTTCTATAAAGTGTAGGTTTGGGCAAAAACTGTTCATTGAAACCTAAAGTAAAGATATGTTAAAAATAACCATAATTATGTAAATAAAATTCTACTACACCGAATTGCTTGTACAAACAAAATGGGAAGGGTCATTAAATGGACGATAAACTCCAAAATCTAAAAGTCATGGTGATTGATGATTCAAAAACCATTCGTCGTACAGCTGAAACTTTATTACAGCGTGAAGGCTATGAAGTGGTCACTGCCGTCGACGGTTTTGAAGCATTGTCTAAAATTGCCGATGCAAATCCGGATATCGTTTTTGTTGACATCATGATGCCACGTCTAGATGGCTATCAAACCTGCGCATTAATTAAAAACTCGCAAAACTACCAGAATATTCCAGTCATCATGCTGTCCAGTAAAGATGGTCTGTTCGATCAGGCCAAAGGCCGCGTGGTGGGTTCAGATGAATATTTAACCAAACCTTTTAGTAAAGATGAGCTTTTAAACGCGATTCGTAATCACGTAAGCGCATAACTCGGGGAATATAAAGATGGCACGTATTTTAATTGTAGATGATTCTCCAACAGAAACATTCCGCTTCAAAGAAATTCTGACCAAGCATGGTTTTGAAGTGCTTGAAGCAGCCAATGGTGCAGACGGGGTGACCATGGCACAGGCCGAGCTTCCTGACTTGGTGCTGATGGATGTGGTGATGCCGGGTGTAAACGGTTTCCAGGCGACCCGTCAAATTGCCCGTGGGGATACCACCAAGCATATTCCAATTGTGATCGTGAGTACCAAAGACCAAGCCACTGACCGCGTTTGGGGGAAACGTCAGGGTGCCAGCGATTATCTGACTAAACCTGTAGATGAACAACAATTAATAGATGTTATTAATCAACACCTGAATGCAGGATAACTTATGGCCGCAAATGGATTTATCGAATTACTTCGGTTGTCTAAACGGGGAAATAAAAACTACGTTACAACTGAAAATGAAGTAAACCGATGGTCTGGCATTGCGTTTGAGATGATGGGGCAATATTTCGTTGCCCCGTTGGGGGAAGTCACTGAGGTTATCTATCCACCAAAATATACGCCGGTACCCAACACCCAGAACTGGGTCATGGGGCTGGCCAATATCCGGGGCCGATTACTCTCAGTTTCAGACTTGGCACATTATGTTTCTGGACATAGCAGTGCTTATTCACCGACTCAAAAAGTAATGTGTATTAGTCATCAAGACCATTATGTCGGTTTGGTTGTAGATCAAGTTTTGGGGATCCAACACTTTAATAAGAAAAGTTTCTTTTCTAAACACAATGATTTAGATAGTAATTTACAAGAATATTGTCAGGGGTATTTCCACCAGCATAACCAGCAATGGCATATTTTCTTATTTAGTCGTTTATTGCAAAACCCAAAATTTATGAACGCATCTATAAAATTTATAAATTAACTATCGCGTACGCATATATAAAGGCGAAAATCGGGGAGAAGCTGCATGGGCTTTAAACTTAAAAAGAAAAACTCAGGCGATGGAACCAACCGCAAAAGCGGTTCGGCATCAGTCGCAAAATTACAGACGCAAATTGACCAGTTTGCGGGTGTATTCGGTGATACCAATAAATCAAAGCCACTTATTTTCATTGCCGCAGTTGCGCTGTTGGTCTCGATTATCAGTCTTTTGTCTTTATTCTATAGCGTACCGCGTACCAACCAGTTAACCCAGAGTCTGGGTGAATTACGTTTGTTATCGCAGACCATTTCACGTCAGGCCACTGAAGCCACTGCTTCAGGCACCAAAGAATCGATCCAGAAGCTGACCCAGTCACAACAAAGCTTTAAAGAAAATCTGGAAACGGTAAAAGATATTGGCAGTAACTCGGCCGAGCTGGAAAAAGTTGAAGCCGACTGGGCCAAAGTTTCTCAGAATATTGATGCGATCAGCTCGCAACAGGCTATTATTAGCAAACTGTATGACACCAACATCGCGATCAGTGAAACCATTCCGGGGATTCAGGCCGAATATAACCTGATGGTTGACCAGATGGCACGTCAGGACATGCCAAGTAGCCAGGTGGTTATTGCCAAGAACCAGGTGTTCATTGCAGAACGTATCCTGCGTTCAATCAGCTCGGTATTAACCGGTTCAGAAAACTCGCGTGAATCTGCCGATGACTTCAGTGCCGATACCGAGACATTCGGTGCTTACTTGAATGCCCAGCTGAACGGTAGTGCAGAGCTCGGTGTACAGCGTATTGCTGACCCAGGCCTACGTGAAGCTTTAGAAGGCATCCAGTTTGAATATGATGACGTTTTAAAATCTGCATCGGCAACGGTATTAAATAACTCGGCGCAGATTGTACGTGTACGTCAGGCTGCATCGGACATTTTCAGTCAGTCAGATGAGCTGTTAAACCAGTTAAACAAATTATCCAGCGGTGCAGGCCCGGCAGTCATTATTCCGGCCGTACTGTTAATTGCCAGCTTATTGGTCTTCCTGGTACTGGTATTCAAATTACTGACGTTACGTGGTCAATCCGATAAACAACGTGTAACCCGTCTGCAAGACGAATATGACCGTAACCAGAACGCGATTTTACGTTTACTGGATGAAATTGCCGACCTGGCGGATGGTGACTTGCGTTCATACGCGACCGTATCGGAAGACTTTACCGGTGCGATTGCCGACTCGATTAACTTCGCAATTGACCAGTTACGTGACCTGGTATCGCGTATTCATGAAACTTCTCACGAAGTAGCGCGTTATACCGCCAATACTCAGGAAATTACCAACCAGCTGGCCGAAGCATCTGAACACCAGGCGCAGGAAATTGCCGGTGCATCTGCCGCGATTAACGAAATGGCGATGTCGATTGACCAGGTATCTACCAACGCCGAAGAATCTGCAGCGGTTGCGGAACGTTCAGTACAAATTGCATCGAATGGTGCGGAAGTTGTAAACCGTTCAATTCAGGGTATGGATATCATTCGTGAGCAGATTCAGGAAACCTCGAAACGTATTAAACGTCTGGGTGAATCTTCGCAGGAAATTGGTAACATCGTTGCCCTGATTAACGATATTGCCGACCAGACTAACATTCTGGCTTTAAACGCAGCAATTCAGGCGTCGATGGCCGGTGAAGCAGGTCGTGGTTTCGCGGTCGTAGCCGACGAAGTACAGCGTCTTGCGGAACGTTCAGCATCTGCAACCAAGCAGATTGAAACCCTGGTTAAAACCATTCAGACCGATACCAACGAAGCGGTAATTTCGATGGAACAAACCACCTCTGAGGTTGTTCGTGGTGCGAACTTGACCAAGGATGCCGGTGTGGCACTGGATGAAATTCAGACTGTATCGAATAACCTGGCGAAACTGATTGCCAACATTTCTGACGCTGCGAAACTGCAGTCGGCTTCGGCGGGTCATATTGCGACCACGATGAACGTCGTACAGGAAATTACGTCGCAAACCACGACAGCAACCTTCGATACGGCACGTTCGGTTTCTGAACTGGCCAGCATGGCGGAATCATTACGTGAATCTGTAACCGACTTTAAACTTCCGGACTAAGGAAGCCACAGAGAGCTTCTTTCGGGAAGCTCTCTGTTTTAAACAGATCAAGCCAAGCATCGACAAGATCAGCTTAACTTCAGGGTTAGGTTACACGTGATGGTTACAATTAAGTTTGAGTGCCGCTGGGCGCTGAAAACATAAGAAGCCTTAGCTATGAAAGAAATATTAAAAAATTTAGTTGAAACGACTGCGCTTCCTGAAGATAGTTATCTTGATCAAGATGCAGAAATTCTAGAAATTTTTGTTGAAGAAATTGAAGAAATCTTCGTTGAGCTAAAAGACCTATTGGCTCAATGGGCCAAGCAGCCTAACGATCAGGAAACGCTAACCACCATTCGCCGTCATTTTCATACCTTAAAAGGTTCGGGACGCATGGTTGGGGCCAAGTCGGCAGGGGAGCTGGCCTGGACGGTTGAAGATACCTTAAACCGGGTCATTTCCGGTAGTCTGACCCTGTCAGCGCAGGTGCAGCAGTTTGCAACCGCGGTGGCGAATGTCTTTGAATACAAACTTTATCCAAGCTTTAAACATGCTCAGCCGATGGCACTGGACCTGCGTCCATTGGTGCTGTTAGGACAACAATTACAACAAAATTTAAGTCCTGAACCGGCCTTAGAAGAACTTCTACAACTGGCGAGCAGCTTAACATCCAGCGACAGTATTACTGGTCTAGAGTTTGATACAGCAAGCACTGATGAGCAGGTTGCTGTAGATGCCGAGCTGGCTGTGGCTGATAGTGTTGAAGAAGATCCGTTAGCGGCTGAAACACTGGCCATCTTTATTGAAGAAGCAGAAGAACACCTGTTAACGGTGGATCGCTTCCTGGCACATGATGAGCTGAAAACCCAGGATTACAATGGCCTGATTCGTGCCCTGCATACCTTGCGCGGCAGTTCATCCATGGCACACATCGAACAGATTTTTGATGCCAGCTCCAAGGTCGAAAACCTGTTCAAGACCCTGTTGCAGGATGAAATTAAATCGACCTCCAAAGAAACCGCACTGTTATTGCAATATGCTGAATTTGTGCGGGATTATCTGCATCTGTTGCCGCAGAATGACAGTGCCGGCATGGACCGGATTTATCAGACCTTCAATACTGCATGGCAGAACTATGGCTTTAGCCTGGAAGATGTTGATGAATCAGTGAATCCGCAAGGTTTGGTATCCAAGCTGATTGAACTGAATATTGATCAGTTACTCGATGCCGAGTTCGAATTTGACCAGCGTGCGCAGGCTGAATATCCGGAATATATCCAGACCCTGAGCCATCAGGCGAAGCTACTGGTAGAGCGTACCGATAACCGTGCCTCTCAGGGTATTCATGATTTTACCCAGGAATTACAACTGGCCTATGCAGCCTTGCTGGACAAGCCAAGCCTGCTGCATAGCGATTATGCCTTTGAATTATTTGGACAGGCGCATCAGGAATTTATCCATCTGTTTGATACCCTGGCTGCCGGGCAACGCGTCAGCTTAAGCGAAGATGCTCAGAAGATCATCAATAACCTGAGTGCCTTTGTACAGCAGGATATTGAAGCACTAAGCCCAGAAACTGATACCACAGAAGCTGTAACCGAAACGGCTGAAACCGGTGCAGGGCTGAATCTGGCCGTATTGTCACAGCGTCTGGAAGCTGACCGTCAATACATGGACAGCGCTGAGGCCAATAAGGACTTTGATCCAGATCTGCTGGACATTTTCCTGGAAGAAGCCGAAGAGTTACTTACGGGTATTGACCAGGATGTTAACAGCTGGAGCCAAGACTCGAGCAATACTGCTGCACTGAACAATCTGATGCGCCATTTGCACACCTTAAAAGGTGGTGCCAACATGATTGCAGCCAGCCATATCGGTCTGATTGCGCACCATTTAGAAACTATTTATGAGCGCATCATTAACCGTCAAATGAGCGCATCGACCGCATTGATTCAGATTATCCGTCTGGTTCAGGACAATATTGCGGACCGTATCCAGACCATCCGTGAACAGCAGGTCGATTATCCGGCGCAAGAATCACTGGCGATTCTGGAAAATATTAGCGAACTGGCCCAAGGTCAACTGGTTGAAGCTGAATCGCTGGCAGTGGCGGCTGAAGCAACCTCTAGCGCAGATGTACAACAGTCTGATGCATCTGCACTTGAATTTGAGTTGGAACCAGCACCTGCAGAAACAGCCTATGCTGCGCCTGAAGATGAGCAGCCAGACACCAGCAGCGAACCGGTACTGGAAGATGCACCGACCCTGGCTGAGCAAACCATCCCTACAGATGCGGTATCTACTACTGAAAATGACGGTGAAGACAATCTGCATTCGATTGTGGAAGAAACCTTCCTGGAAGAAGCCGAGGAACTGCTCGACACCACAGAAAGCCTGTTAAAGCAGTGGTTTGACCATCGTAGTGACCGAAGCATTTTGCTGCAGTTACAACGTGCTGCGCACAGCCTGAAAGGTGGCGCGCGTATGGCCGAAATCGAGCCGGTGGCCGTGATTGCTTATCAGCTGGAAAATACCTTTGAACAGTTCGCGGTGCATCAGTTTAATTCCAATGCCTATGATGCCTTGCTCAACACCACTGTGGCCTGGTTAAAAGAAGCCATCTTCCAGCGCGATTACAGCAATTTTGATAGCCTGAAAGCCAGCCTGGAGTCGATTGAATACGTCAATGCGACGGCACAGCTGCCAGAACGCTTCAATACCGCCGATCTGCTGGCGCCAAGCAAAACCTTCGAATTTGTGCAGGGTGATGGTGCCGAGCCGCCATCCATGCAGGGCGAATGGAGCGAAACCGCACAGCTGGATAACAGCAATGAGATGATCCGTATTTCGGCTGATCTGGTTGAGAAGATGATTGACCTGTCGGGTGAAAACGCGATTAACCGCTCGCGAATCGAGATGGAGCTGGGTCAGCTGGGCGGTACCCTGAATGAAATGGAACTGGCGATTAAACGTCTGGCCGATCAGTTACGCCGAATGGAAGGCGAGCTGGAAAGCCAGATTATTGCCAAACATGGTGATGAACATTCACGCTATACCGACTTCGACCCGCTGGAGATGGACCAGTATTCATCCTTGAACCAGCTGTCGAAATCGTTGGCGGAATCGGCGTCGGACTTGGTGGACTTTAAGACCACGCTGGCGGACAAGATTCGTGATGCTGAAGGTCTGTTACTGCAACAGTCGCGGATTCAGGCAGAAATTCAGGAAAGCCTGATGCGCACCCGTCTGGTACCGTTCTCGCGCATGTTGCCACGTTTACAGCGGATTGTGCGTCAGACTTCATCGACCTTAAACCGTCCTGCCGAGCTGGTGGTACACAATACCGAAGGCGAGCTGGACCGGACTATTCTGGAACGCCTGATTTCACCATTTGAACACATGCTGCGTAATGCGGTGGACCATGGCCTGGAAGATGCCGCTGTACGTAAACAGGCAGCGAAGCCGGAAGTGGGCCAGATTGAGCTGAACATTGGCCGTCAGGGCACTGATGTACTGATTAGCTTTACCGATGATGGTAAGGGGATTGATGAAACCAAAATTCACGCCAAAGCCCTGAGCCTTGGCCTGATTCAGCCAGAGCAACAGCTGGACAAGAAAGAAATTCTGCAGCTGATTTTCCATCCGGGCTTTAGTACCGCACAGGCCGTGACCCAGATTTCGGGTCGTGGCGTCGGTCTGGACGTGGTGCAAAGCGAAATTAAAGCGCTGGGCGGCCATGTCGAGGTCGATTCTGAACTCGGTAAAGGCACTACTTTCAGTATTCGCGTACCGACCACAGTGGCGGTATCCGATGCCTTGATGGTAAAAGTTGGCGATCAGCAGTTCGCAATTCCATTGGCGCAAATTGACCGTATTGTACGAATTTCACCTTCTGCGCTGGAAAGTTACTTCAGCAGCAAAGATGACTACTTCAAGATTGATCAGCAAAACTATAAGTTGCGCTATCTGTCCGAGTTTGTTGCCAATCAGCCATTGCCGCGTTTAAGCAATATCGCACATTCATTGCCGGTGCTGCTGATTAAAGGCAATACTGGTCAGACCATTGCCTTACTGGTCGATCAGCTGATTGGTTCACGTGGCCAGATTGTGATGAAACCGATTGGCCAGCAGTTCTCCAGCGTGGGTTCGATTGCCGGCGCGACCATTCTCGGTGATGGTCAGGTCTGTCTGATTCTGGATGGTCAGAATATTGCCCGTCAGATTCAGGCAACCCAGCGCATCAAGCATGTGATGGAGCCGCGTGAAGTACAGCGTCGTGATACCCGTCGTCTGGTGATGATTGTGGATGACTCGGTGACCGTACGTAAGGTCACGTCACGTCTGCTCGAACGTCAGGGCTTTGATGTGGTCACGGCCAAAGACGGTGTCGATGCGATTGAGCAGCTGGAAAATGTTAAACCGGATCTGATGCTGCTGGATATTGAAATGCCGCGTATGGATGGCTTTGAGGTGACCAACCTGGTACGCCACCATGACATCCATCGTGACTTGCCAATTATCATGATTACCTCGCGTACCGGTGAAAAACACCGCGAACGTGCCTTTAGCTTGGGGGTAACGCACTATATGGGTAAACCGTTCCAGGAAGCAGAACTGCTTGCCAATATTGAAAACATTTTGCATAGCAGTGAGGCTAAAGCATGAGTCAAAGCAACAGCACCAGCAAAATCGACCAGATTAGCCAGCAGGAACTGCAACATCTGATTACCGTTTCGACTGGTTTTATTGATGCCTATATTGTGGAATGTCATGATCAGGAAGATATGCTGATTCCGCAGAATATTGTCCTGTCGGCGCTGGACAGTTCTACCGCAGTCGATCATGTCGAGTGGCATGATCTAAAACTGCCGGTATATCGTGTTACCCATCCAGAGCAAAATCAGGGCGTTGCCTTGGTGATTGAAGGCGATGAAATTGACCAGCGTTTTGCCCTGATGTGTAATGCCATGCCAAAAACCATCCGTCTGCGTATTTCGGAAGTGGTTGATGATGAGCGTGAAGGCCAACATCCGGCGGTATTCCAGTATGTGCGTATGGGTGAGCAGGTATTCCATGTCCCGAATCTGGCACATATTCAGGCCAGTCTGGGTTTGAATAGCTAATTTAACAGTTGGCAACAGACACAAAAAAAGGAACTCCGCGGAGTTCCTTTTTTATGCAACAGCAAAAAATTAAGTCAGCAGGCCTTCAAGAATCTGCTCATAAATTTCAGCCAGTGGTTCTAAATCATCAATATTCACGTGTTCATTGATCTGGTGAATGGTCGCGTTCAGCACACCGAGTTCCAGCACTTGTGCACCGGTTGGCGCGATAAAGCGGCCATCTGATGTTCCGCCCGAAGTAGACAGTTCAGTCTCAACACCAGTCACATTGCGAATCGCATTTTTGGCGGCATTGACCAGTTCACCGACTGGGGTCAGGAATGGTAAACCGGACAGTGTCCATTGAATGTTATAGTTCAGTTGATGACGGTCCAGAATTTCCAGTACCCGGGCTTTGAGCTGCTCAGCAGTCACTTCAGTCGAGTAACGGAAGTTAAAGGTCACGGTCATGGTGCCCGGTACCACGTTGGTTGCACCGGTACCGGCCTGAATATTCGATACCTGGAAAGAGGTGGCCGGGAAGTATTCGTTGCCATTGTCCCAAACAGTTTCGCACAGTTCAGCCAGCGCTTTAGAGGCAGTATGAATCGGGTTAATTGCCAGATGTGGATAAGCCACATGGCCCTGTTTGCCTTTCACGGTTAATACCGCATTTAATGAACCGCGACGGCCATTTTTGACAATATCACCCAGACGATGGGTGCTTGATGGTTCACCGACCAGACACCAGTCCATTTTTTCATTACGTGCTTCCAGGGTTTCAACCACCTTTACGGTACCGTTAATGGATGGACCTTCTTCATCTGAGGTAATTAAGAACGCAATTGAGCCTTTATGATCTGGATGTTTGGCCACAAAGCGTTCTGAAGCCACCACCATGGCTGCCAATGCCGTTTTCATATCGGCACTACCGCGGCCATAGAGCTTGCCATCACGAATTTCTGGAGCAAACGGGTCAGAATGCCAGGCATCTAAACTACCGGTAGGGACCACATCGGTATGACCGGCAAAACAGAATACCGGGCCTTCTGTGCCTTTACGCGCCCAAAGATTATCGACATCTTCAAAACGCATTGATTCAATATTAAAGCCAATCTTTTTTAAGCGTTCCGCCATGATGTCTTGGCAGTTATGATCAACAGGTGTTACGGAAGGTTGACGTAATAACTGTAAGCTGAGCTCGAGCGTATCTGAGTGGTTCATGGCTTTGGAATCATGCAAAAAATTTGCCCCTATAATAGGGGAATCATGCCGAGAAGGGGAGTTTTTAATATAAAAAAACCTTATCAGGAGATAAGGTTTTTGCCGGGAATTTGCATTGAAATTTGATTATTGACGGATTTCATCCTGAGTTTTTTCAGCCGTATTACTTACCGCATTACCTGCTGAAGAGACATCTTCACCTAGACCTTTTACTGTATTACAACCAGTCAGAACAAACATCATTAGTAATGAAGTCGCTAGAATTTTTTTCATCATCATCTCCGTATCATTAAGCATAAATTATTCTGATGTGAAAATTAGAGTAAGAAATATACAGCCAAAAAAATATAGTGCTTTGATTGTGGTTGAGTAATTAAATGTTGTTCAAAGATAGGCTTTTAGTCCAATAGTGCTGATAACACGCATCCATCAGCACCGGGTTGCGATACATATAAAATGCAGACTGCTCCTGATTCAGATATAAGCCATTGCTCCAGAATGCGTTGGCTGAACTGCTTGGACTGGCATGTGGGCAAATCCATTCATGCCGTTGCAGTCGGTAAAAATCCTGATGATTTTTCGGCAAATGCTGGCCCCAGGTGCCAATTCTGCGCTCGGGATTGACCCAGTCAGGAAGAGCCTGTGCAGTAGCATGTTCAGGCAGATACAGCTGGCCTTTTAACACGGCAAAGCGCTGTTGAATGGTATGACCTTGGGCCTGCTGAAACTGAAACTGCTTTTGGGTAAAGTGGGTTAACTTGCGTAATAAGGTGTCGCTGCGGTTCAGCCCATACCAGTAGGGCAGACTCAAATCACGTTCAGCCAGATAATATTTGAGCGCCACTTCCCAATGTTCAACTTGCTGGTGGTCATGGTTTAGCAGCAGAAAATCGAGTTCGCCCGTGGTGCGTGGTCCATCAATTATCTGAATGCTATGTCCGAGCAATTCATAAGGATGATAGTCACGCTCGGTCAGCCAGAACCAGAGCAGCATTTCAAACCGCAGCCCTAGCCGGGTACTTTTGAGCTGGCTTAAAAAATCTTCCAGTGCAGCCGGATGCTGGTCTAAATGCTTCAGCCGGCTTTGATAATGATCAAAGTGCTGCAACCAGCAATCTGTAGGATGAAAATCAAAGCCATAACGCTGCTCCAGTGCTGGTGGCAGCTGCTGTAAAATGTTGGGACTGGCCACGCTAAAGGCCAGTTGCCGCACCAGCGGATTGCGGAAATTTAACCAGGGTTCAGCAGAAATATCAGTAAAGGTGTTAGGCGACATCAGTAAATCCATGGTTAAACAGCAGAATTACAACGAAGAAAAGTTTAAAAACGCTTTATACTAGCGCAATTCGACGGGTAGGGTTGCGGTATGAGAGTATTGTTTTGGCGAAGTTTGGTGGTGATTTTTGTCATCCTCGGCTTCATTGGTGCAGTGTTGCCCGGTATGCCAACAACAGTCTTTCTGATTTTAGCGGCCTGGGCTGCATCCAAAGGCTGGCCGCAAATGGATGCCTGGTTGTTGAACCATCCCAAATATGGCCAGACCTTAAGAGACTGGCGTGCCAATGGCACCGTACCGCGTAAAGCCAAATGGTTTGCCACCATCATGATGCTGATCAGTGCCTGCATCATGTTATTTACCACGGCTCCGCTGGCAGTCAAAATTTTTACCAACCTGACCATGTTTGTGGTGGCAATCTGGTTATGGCTACGCCCTGAACCTGTTGTTGTCACTCCACCAAAGGTAAAGAAAGAATGATCTACCCTCTACATGCTGCGGATATTCTGGTTGATTTATCTGAGCAGACCTTATATCTACCAAAACACAATAAACTGTATGTGGTGTCTACCGGTGAAAAGGGCATTGGTGAAGCAGAAAATAGTGGCAAAACCCCACGTGGCTGGCATCAGGTGGCCCTCAAGTTTGGTGCAGATGCGCCGGAAAATACCGTGTTTATTGCCCGTCAGCCAACGGGTGAAATTTATGATGATGAGCTGGCCGAACAGTTTCCTGAACGTGACTGGATTTTGTCCCGTATTTTATGGCTATCAGGGCTGGAGGATGGTTTTAACCAGGGCGCTGGCTGTGACACCTTTAAACGTTATATTTATTTGCATGGCACGCCAGATACCGAACCGATGGGCATTCCCAAGTCACATGGCTGTATCCGGATGCGCAATCGCGACATTATCGAGCTGTTCGAGCTGATTCCAGAACAGGCATTGGTGTATTTGTCTGAAAAGCGGCTGGATTTTAGCCCCTTGGCCATTGAACCCCAGCCATAAGACTTAAGCCTGAATTTTGCTGCCATTTTTCACAGGGAAAAAATAAAAATGTGCAGGCGAGCAGGGGGGTAATTGCAAGAAATTTCTTCTATTCTCAAGTGAGCTAAAAATAAAATTTTTTGAATAAAGTCAAATAACATACAGAATTTGTTTGTTTTTCTAGCGAATCACTTATTTTTTAATCACTCAGTCATAAAAAAGTGAAAACTGGCAGAAAAGCGTTTGACAGGCGGTAAAGATTCTCTATAATGCACCTCACAAACGATGAAGACGTTAAGGGCGCTTAGCTCAGTTGGTAGAGCGTCTGCCTTACAAGCAGAATGTCGGCGGTTCGATCCCGTCAGCGCCCACCAAGCCTTTACGTTAAAGATTCTTACGTGCAGCGGTAGTTCAGTTGGTTAGAATACCGGCCTGTCACGCCGGGGGTCGCGGGTTCGAGCCCCGTCCGCTGCGCCACTTAAGCTTCTTTAATATTCGTTTGAACCACAATAGTGACTTTGTGTAAGTGCAGCGGTAGTTCAGTTGGTTAGAATACCGGCCTGTCACGCCGGGGGTCGCGGGTTCGAGCCCCGTCCGCTGCGCCATTTACATAAAACGCTTTTGAGGGCGCTTAGCTCAGTTGGTAGAGCGTCTGCCTTACAAGCAGAATGTCGGCGGTTCGATCCCGTCAGCGCCCACCATGATTCTTTTGCGATGCAGCGGTAGTTCAGTTGGTTAGAATACCGGCCTGTCACGCCGGGGGTCGCGGGTTCGAGCCCCGTCCGCTGCGCCATCTCAAAGAATAGCCCTATAAGTTTCCTGAGCTTATAGTGGAATCAAGATTGACAATCTTAATCAGGGCGCTTAGCTCAGTTGGTAGAGCGTCTGCCTTACAAGCAGAATGTCGGCGGTTCGATCCCGTCAGCGCCCACCATATCTTTCTTGCCTAAATCTTAAATATTCCATAGAATCCCAGCATTATAAAACAATAAAATGGACTGGATGATCTATGCGCAATCCATATCAACGCAAGGCCGCGTCTAAATCTCAAACTTCAAGCTATAATGTTCAAGATATTTACAAACAGTTTATTGAAATCATGGTCAGCCAGGGACAAGTGTTTGCGCTGTATCATGACGGCTGGGCCTTATGTGCCACACCCACCGGACAGCGCGCTTTTGCGGTCTGGCAAAATAAAAGTCTGGCCAAACTGCTGGTCAAAGACAACTGGGAAAATTACGATATTCAGGAAGTCAGCTTTAAAGATTTTATTGAAAAAGTCCTGCCATTTTTAAGGCAGGAAAGCACACTGGTGTCGATGAATCTTAGTCCCGAAGGGCAGAATGTGCTGGTAGCACCGGAAAAGCTGCTGCTGGATATTAAAAACTATCTTTACCAGATTTATTTGCAAAAACCTGAGGTCTATAAAAACCTGCAACTGCCTTCGCCACGTTCCATTCGCCTTAATTAATATTTATTGGGTATTAATATTCATTGAGTAGCCAACCACTTACATAAGCAAAATATTCGCGTAACCAGGAGTTATAGCGAATATAGAGTGGTGTAGGAGCGCTATAGGGCAAGGGCTGCTGATAGCCCTGTTTGCGGGCAATGGCCAGCGCACGCGGTAAATGAAAATCACTGGTCACCACGGCAATCGGATCACTGAGCTGAATATCGTGTTGTACCAGCAAGGCCTTGGAATTGTGGAAATTCAGAGCGGTACTGGTACTGCGTGCTTCCAATAGAATTCGTGTTTTCGGAAGATGATGCTGCTCTGTTAAATAGTGCGCCATCACTTCGGCTTCGGTCCACTGATTCCCAAAAGCGGCGCCACCACTGACGATAATGGGAATCTGTGGCAGCTGCTTGGCCAACGTGGCACCTGCATTTAGGCGTTTGGCCAAGGTCGGTGTTGGCTGGTTGTGCTGGATTCCCCCGCCTAAAATCAGAATCGCCTGCGTATTTGGATTGGGTTGGCTATGCAGGCTTTGCCAGTGTAAGTAGCCAAAGAACAGTACCACACTGAGTAGCCAGACCCAGAAAGCACCCCATACTAAACGCCAGCCTTGTTGATAGATCGGGCGCTGTCGAATCCAGCGCTGTAGCGGAACATAACACAAGGCATAAATGAACAGTGCTGCACCGAGCAGCATCGGCAGCAGGGTACCAAAATGAAAGCTGTTCAGACTGAGCAACCACAGACCATTGGCCAGTAGTAGAATTGCAGCCATCAGGCTCAGAAGACGTTTCAGTGGGGCGTGGCTGTGACTCTGCATGGCGGAATAATCATAAATAGCGTGATGTATCTACAGATTATAAAAGATCAAGATGAAAAAACCGGACATCAAGTCCGGTTTTTTCAATTTTAGTTTTCAGCAAGTTAGCAAAACTTAGTAGACATCACGGCGGTAACGGCCTTCACTGCGTAACTGATCCACCGTAGCTTCACCAAGCAGTTCAATCAGGGTCTGGTCAACATCGCTGGCCATGCCATCAATACTGCCGCAGACATAAATCACGGCACCTTGCTCAATCCAGCGTTGCAGTTCTTTGGCCTGTTCACGCAATTTATGGTGTACATAGACTTTCTGTTCCTGATCACGCGAGAAGGCCACATCCAGACGCTGCAACATGCCGGTGCTTTGCCATGCAGACACAATATTTTCATAGAAAAAGTCATGTGCGCGCTGACGTTCACCGAAAATCAGCCAGTTCTGGGTATAGTCATGACGGATACGTGCCTGTAATAGACTCATTAGCCCGGCAATACCAGTCCCGTTACCAATACAGATGATTGGACGGTTGTCATCAATCAGGTGGAACGATTCATTGGTGCGAATGCGCAGGGCAATACTGCTCTGTAGCGGCGCATGTTGGGTGAGCCAGCCCGAACCAAGACCCAGTTGACCTTGGGCATCGGATTGCTGGCGGACCACCAGACGCAAAATCTGCTGCGATGGAATGCTGGCAATCGAATATTCACGTGCAGGCAGGGTCGGTAACTGTTCCAGTAAATGTTCCAGATTGGCAAACGGCTCGATTTCAACCGTCAGATCTTTGTCCCAGAGCGCCTGTTCAATCGGTTCACCGGTCGAATCTAGCAGGGTACCCCGCTGAATCTGATGCTGTTGTATAAAGGCTGCCAGACGCTCAGGACTGTTCCCTGGCTGGATTTCGGCAATATCACCGGCTTCCCAGTGTGCTTCGTGTTGCGGCGCCAGCTCGATATTATAGGCTGGTGCACCCAGACTGTTCGGATTGAGCAGATCACGCTGTTTCAGAATCCAGCTGTCAAAGGTCTTGTGAATGTCCATGCCTTGCAATTCAAGCTGGGTGGCTTGAGCCAGTGCTGTATTCCAGCGTTGGATATCTTCATTGCTGGCATTGTCCACTTCAATGGTGGCAAACAGAGGCTGCGCCTGATTGCGTTGTAACCACTGATCAATTTTATGACCAAAGCTGCAGTAGCTGTCCGGATATTCCTTGGAGCCCAGCGCCAGTACCGCATAACGAAGATGCTGTAAATTGGCCGAGCTGCTCAGGATTTTCTTGTCAAAGCTGGAGGCTAAATCAGGTGCTTCACCGGTACCATAGGTACTGGCTACAAACAGCACCTGTTCTACCGATTGCAGATCTTCCAGACTCAATTGCTGTACCGGTTTCACGGTCACTGGTTGACGCGCTTCCTGCAAACTGGTCGCAGTACGCCAGGCCAGCTGTTCAGCCACGCCGGTTTGGGTGGCGTAGGCAATCAGCCACGGTTTGGCATTTGGATCAACCGTGACGGCGCTTGCGCTATTCCGTGCTGCCTGGGTCAGTTTCTTCTGCTTGCGACGTTTCAGATACAGCATCCAGCCGGTGACAAAGAACAGCGGCATCAGCAGGGAAGCGACCATGGCAAAGAACTGGTACACCGGACCAAAGAAGCTGCCACGGTGAACCGGTAACATGCTGCTCATGATTTTTTCATTGAGCTTTTTATCTTCATACAGGCTGATGTCGGTGAGGCTGGCCGTCTGATAGTTATAGGTTGCACTATTGCGGGCACGTTCATGCTGCGGTACTGCATCGACAAAGTTCAGGCTGACTTCACCATTGGCCTGTTTGGGCAGGTTCAGGGTCATGGTTGAGTAGTCACGTCCCAGTTGTGCCTGTACGCCAATCCAGGTCTGGTTCAATACCGCCTGCATTTGCAGCGAATCCAGTCCTTCTGCACGCTCACCACGACCTTCACGCGCAGCACCTTCGCCACGTTCACGGCCTTGCGGCGCACCACGCTGACCTTGCGGCGCGGCATTGGCCTGCATTTGCGGTTGTGGACGCTCTACGCCCAGCACCTTGAACATGCCATTACGCCACCAGTCATAGGACCAGTACAGACCGGTACAGGCCAGAATCAGGTAGAAAATCACCACCCAGGTGCCGACAACGGCGTGTAAATCCCAGATGAAGTTCCGGCCTTTAAGTTTCGGCTTCACAAAGAACCACTGTTTTACCGAATGCTTTTTCGGCCAGCGTAAATACAGACCACTCAAGACAAAGAAAATCAGCATCAAGGCACAGGCGCCGGTAATCTGCTTGCCGACCGGGCCAACGGTCAGGTTACGGTGTAACTGCTGGATAAACTGGAAAAATTCACGGCCTTTAATCTCGGGTAACACTTCTGCGCTGTAGGGGTTAATCAGCACATTCTGGCCGCGACGTGCGCCTTCTTTGGCAATATTGACACTCGAAGATGCTGCCGGATCGGAGGCGATAGTAATGCTATTAATTTTGGTTTCAGGTTGAGTCAGCTGAAAATGCTGATAGATTTCCGCCGGGGTGAGCTTGGCCCGGTTTTCGACCTGCACGGTATAACTGTCCGGATTCATCCATTTTAGAATTTGTTGTTCATAGGAATAAATCGCACCGGTAACACCCATCAGTGCGAGAATCAGGCCCGCACTAATTCCAAGGAACCAGTGCAGCTGGAAAAATATTTTTTTAAGCATAGCAATACAGCAGCAGTGTGAAGAGAACAATGGGCGAAATTATAACTGAAGAATAGCGAGATGGAATAGAGTTTGAATATAATATTTATTCTCATTATCATTTAGATTGGTACAAACCGGATAAAAAAACCTCCAGCAGGGTGGAGGTTTTTTTGAGCTTACAGGCTTAAAGCTGTTTTGGCTCACCTACAGATTCAAGCAGGTGCTTACGAATGGTTTTAAAAGAAAAGTTTTTAGAATCCAGACGTTTTGGCAAGATATAAGCGCCTTGCTGACCTTTGACGGTAAAGTTCACCAGAATGAAATCCGGGGTAGAATACCATTCATAAATGTCTTTCCAGCTAATCGCGCCCATGCCTTCTTGCAGGCCCATTTGCTGACGCATGATGATGCCGTGCGGTTGTACGCCTAGACGGATGCCTTTAATTTCCTGTACCGGAAATTCATTCATTTTGCGTTTGGCATACCATTCCAGACCGAATTTACGGATCAGGAAGTACAGCACTACACAGACCAGAGCCACCCAGCAGAAAATGGTGGAATAGTTCTTGATCAGGATAATCCCCAGAATAGACAGGGCCGTAATAATGCCCATGATCGCCCAGGCTTTGGTGCCAATTTTGTTGGTGCTACGCCAAATTAAAAGCTGGGCATGACGCTGCTCGGCTTCGCTAATGTCGTAGTTCACAGGCTGTAAAGTATAAGCGTATAAATTTTTCGCGGTCATAGTGGAACTAACAAATTTCAAACTCAGAAAAGTTTAGCATTAATTACAGCATTTCAGGAGTCTATTGTTGCAAAATCATCCGAATTATAACGAGGCCAGTTCGGTGGCATCCTGATCACGGTCATGGCTTAAACTCTGCTTCAGCTGACTCAGTTGATGCAGGATGGTCAGCATCAGCGATAACTGCTGCAAAATAATCAGTCCCTGTTGATCTTCCTGATGATTTTGGCTTAAACGCTGCCGGATGGTATGCAGCATATTTTGTGAAGACAGATCCGGTACTTCATCGTTCAGCAAGGCACCGCGAATATCTTCCAGCGCTTTATCCAGCAGGGTTAAAATCTCCGGATCTTCAATTTTTTCCCGGTGTGCCCCCAGCGCGGCAATATAGCTGATAAAGGTATGATTCAGGCACAGCAATTCAAAAGCCTGGGCTTTTTGCGAGGCATCAAAATCCGGTTCAGTGGCCAGGGTAGAAATGAGCGAGGCCAGTTCGGCATCGGTATTATGCGCTGCACGGCGTACCACGCGATAGGTCAGGCCGTTATTGCGCCCGGTTTTGTATTGTTCAACCACTTCGGTCAGATAATCACACTGCGCATTTAAGGCACGACGGATGGTGCGCGGCAAGCGGCGGAATTTCCAGTCCGGGAAAATAAAGCTGACGCCAAACCAGGCCAGTGCACAGCCAATTAAAGTATCAATCATACGCGGCAGGGCGGCGGCAAAGCCCATGCCATCGAGGTTAAAGTTAATCAGTGCCAGAATGGTAATAAAGGCGGTGGCTTGGGCATACTGCTTACTGCGTAATTCAAAGAACAGAATTCCGCTGACTACCAGCAGCAACAGCTGACCTTCGACCGATGGAATAAAATATAAGATGCTATAACCGACCAGAATCCCGACCAGCGTACCGACAATCCGCAGGCGTAAGCGGCGTTTGGTGGCGTTAAAGTTGGGTTGGGTCACAAACAGCGCGGTCAGTAAAATCCAGTAGCCGTATTCAATATTGGTAACCTGGACAAAAATATAGCCAATCAGCAGCACTGCCGATAATCGAATGGCATGCCGGAACAGCACCGATTCCGGAGTTAAATGCTGCTTGATGCGGATGACCATATCATCCCAGCCTTTCAGGTCATCATCTTTAAGCTGGTTTTCAATATGTTTGGTTTTATCCAGCTTGATATAACGCTCGGTTTCCAGGTTGCGTAACTGCGCATCAATAGATTTAAGGTTCTGATACAGGGCAAACAGGGCATTGACCCAGACCTGATCATACTGCTGTTCGCTGCGCAGCTTTTGTAGCGAATGTTTCAGGTTCTCAAAGGCATGTTTAAAGCGTTTGCTGTGAATATAGGGTTCACGCTTCAGGATGCTTTCGCTTAAATCTTTACAGGCTTTGCCCTGAATCGCCAGAATGCGCTGGAAACGGAACAGGATGTCGCTGTGCTCAAAAATTTTGGCCAGTTTCTGATAGTCAATATGCGCGGAGTCGGCGCGTTCATGAATATCCTGGGCAATAAAATAATACTGCAGGCTGCGGCGGGTGTCTTTCTGGCCGCGGTCACCTTTTAAACGGGTCAGTAGCGCGGTTTTCAGTTCATTAAACAGGCCAATCAGCTTGCCATTTTCCATTGACAGGTCAATCAGGCTTTGCTGATAACTACCGGGGGTCATATCGACATCAAACAGGTTGGATTTGGCAAACAGAAAATCGCCTAACGAGGCATAGCTTTGCGAAAGTTTGTCTTGTAGCTGCCGTACCGGAAACAGTAAAAAACTGATGGTGGAAATCAGGCCGTACCAGACTGCACCAGCCACCAGCAAGGCTGGCTGGGTGTACCAGTCTTCAAACAGGTCTACACCGAGCATGGCATAAACCGAAATCACCAGACAGCCATAGGCAATGGTGGCATAACGCCGGCCCAGAGAACCGAGCAGAATCAGGCCAATACAGGAGATAATCAGGCCAATGGCAAATAGCACCGGATGTGGAAACAGCAGCTGAATGGAGGCGGCGGTAATAAAAAAGCCAATATAGGTATAAGTCTGGTTCAGGATTCTTAAAGAGAAGCGGTCATCAATATCACTTAAACCGGCTGCGACCACGCCCAAGGTTAGCGGAATGGTGGCCAGCTGATAGCCGAGCAGATAAGGAACAAAGGCGGTGCCGGCAAAGGCGATCATCATCCGGATGTTATAGATAAAGGCCGTGTTGTAGGCAATGTGTTTGAGACGTGTGAGCCAGGATTTCAAGACTGTTCCTTAAACGAAGCCAGATGCTATGCAGCGGGCAGCAATTATGTGAAACTTCACTTTCAGTACCCTGAAATAATACTATGGACTGTGTACCTTGTCTTTAAATCAGTCATTTAAAAAAGAAATATGAATATGTCCGATTCCCATGCCAGTGCAAGCCCGCAGCAGCAGTATCCATCTTCCTGGATTTTACTGCTGGCATTGCTGACCTCGCTTGGTCCGCTGTCGATTGATATGTATCTGCCGGCCTTGCCCCAAATGGCAGATGATTTTGGGGTCAGCACACAAATGGTGGCCAATAGTCTACCGGCTTATTTTTTGGGCCTGGCGATTGGACAGTTAATTTATGGTCCTTTAAGTGACCGGATTGGCCGTAAAACCCCACTGTATTTTGGTTTGGGACTGTATTTTTTGGCCAGTCTGCTCTGTGTTTATGCCCAGGATGAATGGAGCCTGATTGCGGCGCGGGTATTGCAGGCCTTAGGGGGCTGTGTCGGGGTGGTAATTGCCCGTGCTGCAATTCGTGACCGGCTGGATATGCAGGCTTCCGCGCAGGCTTTTTCCAGCATGATGATTGTGACCGCAATTGCGCCCATTATTGCGCCGGGTCTGGGGGCCATCGTCCTGAGCTTTTTTGACTGGCAGGCGATTTTTGTCTGTCTGGCCATGATGAGTTTAGTCTGCTGGCTGTGTGTTCATTTTTTCTTTCAGGAAACCTTGCCGCCAGAGCGCCGTCTGAAATTGAATTTCTATCAGGTGCTGACCTTATATCTGGCCATTTTTAAAGACCACAGTTTTTATTTACCGATGATTGCCGGCTGTTTTACCGGTGGGGCGATGTTCTGTTATATCAGCAGTTCTGCCGCTGTTCTGATGGATGGTTATGGCCTGAACCAGCAGCAGTTTTCGATTGCTTTTGGTGCCAATGCGGTCGGTATTATGCTGGCCTCGACCTTAAACAAGCATTTGGCAACCAGCAGCTCTTTAATGACCCGTTTAAAAATAGGCGGTACGGTGCAGGGCACTGGCGCGCTAATTCTGGTCATCGCCGGGCTGATGAGCCATGTGCCGATTGTTGTGGTTTTTGCCGGGCTGTTTTTAGCTGTGGCCGGAATTGGTTTTACTGGCCCCAATGCCATGGCGTTGGCGATGTCGGAGCAGGGTGCCCGTGCCGGTACAGCTAGCGCGATTATGGGCAGTATGCAATTTAGCTGCGGTTTAATTGGCGGCTTAATGTTGAATGTACTGATCTGGGATGCTTTATTAAATATGGGCAGTGTGATGCTGCTGTTTATTCTGATTGGGGTGAGTGCGATGTACATTATGCATCGGGAGCGGAAATTAAAAACAGCCTAACCCCGATTCATTCTTATAAATAAAAAGAAGAAACCCGGGCGGTTTCTTCTTTGCTCTTTAAGCTGTTGCAGCGTGAGGGCCAGAGCTAAAAAATTATTCTACAAATACGGCAAATTCTTCGACCGGTACGCGCGGGGTAATAAAGCTATTTACAATATGCTCTGGATCGGCATAACCCAAGGCCATACCACAGACCAGTTCTTCATCGGCCGGGGCATTTAAGACCTCCAGTACAATGCGATGAAAACTATTCCAGGCCGCTTGTGGACAGGTGTCCAGCCCGCGTGCCTTGGCGGCAATCATCACGTTTTGCATCATCATGGAAAGATCCATTTTTGAACCAATTTCCAGGTCACGGTGCAGGGTAAAAAACAGGCCTACCGGTGCATCAAACAGCTGAAAATTACGCAGATGCTGTGCAGCCATCTTCTGTTTTTCGCCTTTTTCAATATTGAGCAGGCCATACAGCCCCCAGCCATTTTCACGGCGCCGCTCAATAAACGGCGAGAACCATTGTTCCGGATAATAGGAAAAGGTGGCCTGATAATCGGCCGCACGTTCAGGATGCAAATACAGTTCAGTTTGTGCCTGACAGACCCGATCAATGAGTTCCTGACGCTTTTCACCGGTCACCACATACACCTTCCACGGCTGAATATTGGTGCCGGATGGTGCGCGGCTGGCCACGCTTAGAATATCTTTAATCATTTGCGGATCGACCGGACGATCTAAAAAGGCGCGCACCGAATGACGCGAGCTAATGGCCTGATCGACCAGTTGTACTTGTCCTTTATCCATGAAAAATCCCTTAAAATGTTTATGTTCTAATCAACTGTCGCTATATACAATAGTCTAATATTTAACCGGGTAAGCAGCTTTTACTTTTCGATAAAACCATGATAATTCGATATTTTTGCAAATAAGAATTAGAAAAATTGATCAGTCCTTTATCCTTATACGTTAAAAGTGATTTTAATAAAATAAATTAATTGTTAGATTGAAAGCATAAAACGATTACAGTTTTGTGTAATTCTTTATCGATAAGACTTTTAATTATTTGATAAATAGCAAAAGTGTGATGATTAAATGACATTTAAATCAGGGATGCTTGCCATCTGAGTCAGTATTTAAAATGTCTTAAAAGAGCACGGATGCGCATTATTTTTTACTCTGGAGAAACCCATGGATCGTAAAATCCAAACTTCACTTATCACAAAAACATTAGCGGTCGCAATTACAGCAGCAATGGCCTCTACGGTACAGGCAGCAAGCACTGAACAACAACAAATTCAAGAATTACGCCAGGAAGTACAAGCACTCAAAGCTTTAATTCAACAGCAGCAACAGGTTCAGCAACAGCAACAAGTCCAGATCCAGCAAGTTCAGGCGCAACCGGCACCTGCAGCAAAATCGGCTTCACCATTTTCCTTAAAGTCGAAGGGCGGTGCTGAAGTCAATCTGTACGGTTTTGTGCGTGGTGATGCCAACTATATTGTTGAAGGTGCAGACAATGACTTCAACTCGGTACATAAGACAGCAACAGTTGGAACAAGTAATGATGTCAAATTAGCCAAAGATAAATTACGTGCAACTGCAAAAACTACACGTTTAGGTCTCGATTTTTCTTCACCAGTAGGTGACCGTAAAGTGGGCGGTAAAATTGAAGTTGACTTCGCAGGGAGCAACGATGCATTACGTATCCGTCATGCATACTTAACGCTGGACAACTGGTTATTGGGTCAAACCACCTCCAACTTCCTGTCAAACCATGCACCAGAAATGATTGACTTTGGTACCAACGTCGGCGGTGGTACTACCCGTATTCCACAAGTGCGTTATAGCCACAAACTGGCACCAGCCACTCAATTGCTGGTTTCTGCTGAAGAAGGGGATAGTTCAGGTGAAGGTTTAACGTATCGTTTACCAGTGTTAACTGCTAAAGTCACTCAAGGTTTTGCGAATGGTAAGGGTGCCGCATCAGCACGTGCATTAGTTGAACACTATAAGGCTGAATCAGGTGATGACAAAACGGGTTGGGGTGTAGCAGCAGGTGTGAATTATCAGGTTGCAGAACCGCTAAAAGTATCGGCTGATGTTTCTTATGTTCAAGGCAACAGCAATTATTTATACGGTAGTAACTCTGCATTCTATGTTAATCCAGAGAATGGTGACATTGAACAAAACGAATTTACTGCTTTCCAGGTCGGTGCAACCTATAAGTTTGCGCCAAACCTGCGTTCAACACTCGGTTATGGTGCTATTTTTGCAGATGATGGCACAGACTACGCAGCCTTAAATAAAAAAGATGCAAATAAAGAAGTGTATCAAGCATGGTTAAACTTCATTTATTCGCCAGTAAAACCGGTTGATTTGGGTATTGAATATATCAACGGTGAGCGTGAAACCTTTGCAGGTGAAACGTTTAAAGACAACCGTTTTGGTTTAATGGCACGTTATAACTTCTAAGTGCTGAACCAAAAAAGAGGTGGCTTGCCCACTGCTGTCCCATAGTTTGCTTTAAATAAAAAAACCTGAGTCCTAACAGTTAAAATATGAGTGCAAACAAACACTTTAACGACCAGGATTCAGGTTTTGTCACATCAGAATACCGTATTTCATGA